>NZ_JADEXI010000674.1:0-2327 GCF_015207185.1 Microcystis sp. LEGE 08355
CTATCACCCTATCACCCTATCACCCTATCACCCTATCACCCTATCACCCTATCACCCTATCACCCTATCACCCTATCACCTCCTGCCTCCTGCCTTCTGATAACTGATAACTGATAACTGATAAATGAATGCTTCTCCCGCTTATGTTTGCTGTCAAGTGTTGTCATCTACTCACCTCGAACAAATTCGTTCTTGGTGGGGACAGTTGGCAATACAGGTGACAGCGCCGAGGATTAGTCTCAGTGAAAGAGAGCTTCCCCCACAGACAGGAGAAATCTATCAACTCTTGCTTTCCACTGACCTACAAGCTTTATTGTTAGCCAGTCCCCAAGCACATAACTTTGAGTACGAAGTCCGCATTAGTTTTGAAGCGAACACGATTAAAAATTTTCTGCAAGGACTTTCCGTCAAGTCTCTCCACAACCCAAAAATTCAGCAGGGTTATCAAATTTTAAATCTGCCTCTATCCAATAATGTCAGCAGTTTTCAAAATAAAATTTTAGTCAAAATTCTCTCGATAATTTCTTCTCCGTCTGCTGATAGAGATTGTTCCCGCATCTTCTCCGTTTGTCAACCGGTAGAAGCTGCCCTATCCCAACAAATCCAACAGGAAAGATTATTAAACCAAGTCATCACCCAAATGCGTCAGAGTCTGGAGTTACCGGTGATTCTGGAAACCGTAGTCAGGGAAGCGCGAGAGTTTCTGCAAGTGGACCGATTGTTAATTTATCAATTTTTTCCCAGTACCAGTGAGGTAAAGGGAAAAATAACTTCCGAGTCGCGCATTTCTGACCAGATAAATTCGGTGTTAAATTTAACCCCCGAAGACGATTGTTTTTCCTATATTCCCCAATACAAAGAAAAGTACCGTCAAGGATTAATTCTGTCCGTAGATGATGTGGATGCTAACTATTCTTCTTCCTTCTGTTTGTCGGAATTTTTGCGACAACACCAAGTGCAATCAAAATTAATCGCCCCGATTGTGGTACAAGAAGAATTGTGGGGTTTATTAATTGCCCATCAATGTCAAGAAAAACGCCAATGGTTGCCGCAAGAAAAGAAATTTTTAGGTCAGATTGGTGAACATCTCGCCATCGCTATCTATCAAGCGCAATTATATTCTCAAGTACAGGAACAAAAAGATATTTTTGAACGCCGGGTAATAGAAAGAACCCAAGAATTACAAGATACTTTAATGGCCGCAGAAGCCGCTAACCTCTGCAAAAGTGAATTTTTAAATAATATGAGTCATGAGTTATTGACTCCCCTAACTTGTATTATCGGTTTGTCCAGTACCCTGCAAAAATGCTCGGCAGCCAGTAATTTTTTACCTCCCGACAAACAAAAACACTATCTACAAGTTATTCAGGATAACGGCAATAAACTATTAGAATTAATTAATGACCTGCTTAATTTTTCGCAAGTTTCGGCAGGAAAAGCTGTTTTAGATATTAAACAATTTTCGCTAAAATATCTCTGTAATCATGTTTTAGAAATTATCAAAACAGAGGCAGAAATTAAAGAAATTAATCTAATTTTACAGATGAAAATTACCGAAAAAGAGCATTATTTTTATGCCGATTATGATCGAGTTCAGCAGATACTTTTGTACTTGTTAAAAAATGCCCTGAAATTTACCCCCGAACAGGGTGCTATCACGCTGAGACTGTGGAAAGAAGGCAGTCAGGTCATTTTTCAGGTAGAAGACACGGGCATCGGCATTCCTGCTCAAAAAATACCGCTTCTGTTTGAAAAATTTACCCAGTTGGATGGCTCTCGTAAACGTCGTTATGGTGGTATGGGATTAGGATTGGCCTTAACTAAACAATTAGTGGAACTGCATCGCGGCACGATCGAGGTAGAATCTTGCTTAGATAAAGGTTCCATTTTTACCGTCCGTTTACCTCAACAAAAGCCCCCCAAATCCCAGCGCCAACCCTCGGATCATAATCCCCATTTTAATCAGCACCATCCCACTGTAGTTTTGATTGAAAGTGACGAAGAAATTGCCAATCTTATTTGTGAGTTATTGATGGTGGCACATTATCAAGTTATTTGGTTAATCGATAGTGTCTCCGCTATCAAAAAAATTGAGATCGTGCAGCCAAGTATTATAATTGTCGATCGGAAAATGCCCGATATATATCATCTCTGTCACCTTTTAAAAAAATCTAGCCAAACTCAAGCCAGTAAAGTGCTAATCTTGAATGATACCCCTGAAATCAGCGTTAATTTTCTCGGTCTTCATGGCATTGACGACTATCTCCTCAAACCGATTCAACCCTCCCTATTGTTGGAAAAAATCCGCTATCTAACCGCTTTATAAG
>NZ_JADEXI010000675.1:0-2326 GCF_015207185.1 Microcystis sp. LEGE 08355
GCCAGAGACTAATACCTAGTTTCTGCATTAATCGACCGCCATAACTGCCGCCTTCTCCCGAAAGAGTCAGTTTAGGTCGATAATTTGCTTCTAATTGCTCTAACATCGGCAAGGTCGGCATTTTTTGCAGACAGAACATTTCCTGCCATGCCATCCATTCCGTGGTTAGACTCTCGGTCCATTCACAGTCATGATGCACATATCCCCCGGGTAGGGGTGCTTTCGTCACCCAACGGGCGAAATTATTACTCGTGGCTAAACTAGCGATGGCTAAATTTAGACTAGGGATGGCATCATCGGTCATTGTGGTTCTTGAGAAGTCTATAGAATCTTATTCTAGAGGATTTCTGAACAGCAAGGAAGAGTATTAAGTAGCTGGTTATAATTAAATCAAAAATAGATTTTAGGTTCGATCCCCCCTGCCCCCCTTGATAAGGGGGGTGCCGATAGGCGGGGGGATCTGAAAGTTTTTAATACCTACCTACTTAAGTCACCAATAAACAACAAAGTTCGATAATTTTGGTTTGCAAAGTTGCCAAAGGTTCTGCACCCCGTTTGAGACGATATTCTAATTCGAGAAGTATGGGCAAGGTGGCGAGAAGTTGCTTAGAAGAAAAGGATTGTATCTCTTTGCGAATGAAATACAGTCGCTTGGGATTGACAATTTCGGCGGCGGCGGCGATATTTTTCTCGTCTTTTTCTCCTTCTTCAATTTTTAATTTTACTATTGCCCAAGTGCGAAATTGACCCCCTAGGGTGGCGGTGATAGCCAAGGGGTTCTCGTTGCGATTTAATAATTCATTGACTAATTCGAGGGCCTTGCCTGTCTCCCGTTTTAAAATAGCACTGGCTAACTGTAAGCTGCTTTGATTGCTGGCATTGACTAAGCTTAAAATGTCCTTTTTGTCAATAGTTCCCGCCGAATTATTTTTAAATAAACGCAGTTTTTCTAACTCCATCCACAGCAAGCGGCTGTTATTTCCCACTGATTCAGCTAAGAGTTCGATCGCATCGGGAGTTAATTTTACTCCCACTTCTTTGGCAATTTCCCTAACTCTTTGGGCAATGTCCTCGACTTTCCAAGGCGGAATTAGTTCAAATTCTTTAACCTCTGCCTGATTTTGGATAAACTTGCTCGATTTTAAGCGGGAGTCGGGTTTTTTGGCACTGGTTAATAACAGATAGGAATTTTCGGGTAAATTGGGCAAAGTGCGCTGTAATTCCTGGAAAATATCCTCGGAACATTGTTGACAAATAACCGTATCGGCTAACCAAACTAAACGATTTCCCATGCCGAAAACTGGAGTCATCGCTTGATTGAGGGCATCGATAATTGCCTCATTGCGATCACCATTAATTTTATCATAATTAAACTGTATCCAATTGGGATCAAGAAGTTTTGCTTGCAGATTTTTCACCGCTTGGTTAATAGCAAATTCATCTTCTCCCCAATAAAATATTGTCGGCATAAGTTTCTAATTATAGCAGTTAAGTAGGTAGGTGTTAAAAGTTGTCAGACACCCCTCTGATCAAGGGGGGACTAAGGGGGAATCGGCACCCCCATTATTAAGGGGGGCAGGGGGGATCAGAAGCGAAATTTATCTTCAATTTAATTATAACTACTTACTTATCTTGAGGTGTTACTCTTGCCCATTTTGCCAGATTTTTACAGTTTTGTCAGCACTACCAATAATTAAATATTTACCATCGGCACTAATTACTAAAGATAACAGTTTATCTGTGTGTTGATCAAGGGTTGCTAATTTTCCTTTGCTTGTTAAAGACCAAAACTTAATCATTTGATCCGAAAGCTTGTTTAATCTGATCAGCACAAGCAGCAGAGGATAAACCCAGAATTTCCTAATATTAACGCTGGCTATTCATAAACACAGGTAAAGACTATCTGACTCGATAATTTCCCAAATTAATCAAAAAATAGACTCGATCGACCCCAAATAACGCACAATAAAAAAGGAAATGTCAAAGGAGAATCGCAAATGTTGCCCTATATCCTAGCGGTCGTTGTGGGATTGAGTAGTCTGTACCTCCTCACCACCGCTTTTATCGCCCCCGATCGCCACCGTCAAGATGATTTTCTCTGGAGTGCGGTAGGATTATTCTATGCCCTTGTCCTCTGGTTGTGCGCGGGAAGGATTACAGGCGCTATCCTCCTCGGACAAGCTGCCGCGACCATATTATTTATTGCCTTCGCTTGGCAAACTCTCAAACTCAGACAAGCACTTTTTTATCCCGACAAACCGGTTAAATTATTTACTATTGTCGGTTGGTTAGGCAATCGTCTGGGGAAAGTTACTCCCTCTCAATC
>NZ_JADEXI010000676.1:0-2315 GCF_015207185.1 Microcystis sp. LEGE 08355
GTCAAATTGAAAGATCTCCGAATCAGCACCGGAACTGAAATTACTTTGATAGGAAAGATTACATGGCATCTTGACAATTAGTGTTTAATGAACGAATAGTGCCGATAGTTGGGCTTAAGTGGGGAACAAGACTTGCCCTGAGCCAAGTCGAAGGGGTCGCTCGATTTAGCAGTGGAATTAGCCCTACAATCGGCGTAGGGCTAATTCATGAATTAGCCCTACAATCGGCGTTGTCAAATTGAAAGATGCTCCGAATCAGTTGGGAGCATTGCATCTTTCCTCTTCTGAATCTGACAACGCCGTCCCTGTTCACCGATAAATGATTCTCCACTCCCAACCAGAGTGATACAATTGTTAACACCACAGACCAAGAGCCAATCGAAGCGAGAGAATAAAAACTGCTATGTTAAAAGCCCTACTCGGAGACCCCAACGCCCGCAAAATTAAAAAATTTCAGCCCCTCGTCACCGAAATCAACCTGCTGGAAGAGGATATTAAAAACCTGTCCGATGAGGAATTAAGGAGCAAAACCAGCGAATTTAAGGAAAGATTGGACAAAGCGAGAAATTATGACGAGAGAGAGGAGATTCTCGAGGAAATCCTCCCCGAAGCTTTCGCCATTGTCCGGGAAGCGGGAATCCGAGTCTTAGGGATGCGTCACTTTGACGTGCAGTTATTGGGGGGAATGGTACTGCACAAAGGACAAATCGCCGAGATGAAAACCGGGGAAGGAAAAACCCTGGTGGCCACACTCCCCGCTTATTTGAATGGATTGACCGGAAAAGGGGTTCACGTCGTCACCGTTAACGATTATCTCGCCCGTCGTGACGCGGAATGGATGGGGCAGGTACACCGCTTTTTAGGGTTAAGTGTGGGACTAATTCAAGCCGGCATGAGTCCGGAAGAAAGAAAGAAAAATTATGCCTGTGACATCACCTACACCACTAACAGCGAACTCGGCTTTGATTATCTGCGCGATAACATGGCTACAGTGATGGGGGAAGTTGTCCAAAGACCCTTTAACTACTGCGTTATTGACGAGGTGGACTCCATTCTTATTGATGAGGCCAGAACTCCATTAATTATATCAGGACAGATCGATCGACCCACAGAAAAATATATTCTCGCCGCCGAAATCGCCAAGCAATTAGTGCGCCAAGAAGTAGAAGACGGACCGGGAGACTACGAAGTTAACGAAAAAGACCGTAACGTTTTAATGACCGATGAAGGCTTTAAAAGAGCGGAAGAACTATTAGGAGTTACCGATTTATACGACCAAGAAAATCCCTGGGCGCACTATATTTCTAACGCTATTCGTGCCAAAGAACTCCAGAAAAAAGACGTTAACTATATCGTCCGCAGTGGTGAAATTGTTATCGTTGATGAGTTCACGGGACGGGTATTACCGGGGCGACGTTGGGGCGATGGTTTACATCAGGCAGTGGAAGCTAAGGAAGGGGTAGAAATTCAACAGGAAACCCAAACCTTAGCCACGATTACCTATCAAAACTTTTTCCTGCTCTATCCGAAATTATCTGGCATGACCGGGACGGCCAAAACCGAAGAAACGGAACTAGAAAAAGTCTATAACCTGCAAGTAACAATTGTTCCCACTAACCGCGTTTCTCGTCGGCAAGATTTAGCCGATATGGTCTATAAAAATGAACAGGCAAAATGGAACGCCGTCGCCGAAGAATGTCAACAAATGCACGAACAGGGTCGCCCGGTTTTAGTCGGTACCACCAGTGTGGAAAAATCAGAAGTGCTTTCGCTGTTATTACAGGAAAGAAAGATTCCCCATAACTTGCTTAATGCTCGTCCGGAAAACGTGGAAAGGGAATCGGAAATCGTCGCCCAAGCGGGCCGGGCCGGGGCCGTAACCATCGCCACGAATATGGCGGGACGGGGAACCGATATCATCCTCGGTGGTAACTCCGACTATATGGCCCGATTGAAAATTCGCGAGTATTTAATGCCCAAATTAGTTATGCCCGAGGATGACAATTTGGCCTTTAGTTTACCCAGTTTAGGGGAACGCAATCGCCCGCAAGGATTCGCCCCGGGTAAGAAGAAAAAAAACTGGCGTGCCTCGGCGGAAATTTTTCCCACCGAGTTACCGAAAGAGGTAGAAAATGCCCTGAAAGAAGCGGTTAAATTTGCCGTTGATACCCACGGAACTCAAAGTTTACCGGAATTAGAAGTGGAAGAAAAAATCGCCATTGCAGCCGAAAAAGCTCCCACGGATGACCCGGTTATTCAAAAGTTACGCGAAGTCTATAAATTAATTCGCAAAAGTTATGAAGATTACCCCGGTA
>NZ_JADEXI010000677.1:0-2313 GCF_015207185.1 Microcystis sp. LEGE 08355
TTAACGCCAGTAAAAATATTTTGGCCGCAGGGCTTGCGGTGTCAGTCCGGGTCGCGACCATAAGACCAGAACAGAGTAAATCTGTTAAGGCAGGTGCGAAAAATCCTTCGGGAAAGAAGCAGAAACCGTTCGGCTGATCTCACGGCCGAAGCCCAAATCGTGAGGTTTGGGAATCACCGTCCGTTTACGGCGGTGAGGATGTCAACCATTTGTTAATGATCGCTAATGATTAGACAAACTCGGTTTTCAGCAAGCGGTTTCGAGACAGCGAACCCGTGAGTTTCCCGGTTGATCGTTGATCGAGCCTCCACGGGCCTTTTTTTGGAGTTGATCGAACCATGTTGCAAGGATGGATTCAAATCGCGCTCACGATCCTGATAATCGTGGCAATCACCCCCTTTTTCGGGCGGTATATGGCTAGGGTGTTCATGGAACAGAGAACCCTACTCGACCCACTGTGCGATCGAGTCGAGAGTCTTCTTTACAGCTTCGTCGGGGTGAAAGGGAAAGAGAATATGACTGGCTGGCAGTACGCCCGCGCCGTTCTCTACAGTAACGCGGTAATAGCAATTCTGGTTTTTTCCCTGATTGCGGGCCAAGGAGTCCTTCCCCTCAACCCGACGGTAATCCCCGCCCCCACTTGGGACACCACGTTACATACGACGATTTCCTTTATCACCAACAGCGACCAACAGCATTATTCCGGAGAAACCACCCTCAGCTACGGGAGTCAGATCTGGGGACTCGGCTACCAGATGTTCACCTCGGCCGGAACCGGTCTAGCGGTGGGGATCGCCTTTATTCGGGGACTGACGGGGCGACCGTTGGGCAATTTCTACGTCGATCTGATCCGCTCGATCACCCGTATCCTTTTACCGCTCTCGATCGTGGGGGCAATTGCCCTGATCATCGCCGGGGTCCCGGAAACCCTCGCGGGCCCGGCGATCTTGCCGACGCTAGAAAACCCCAACCTCAGTCAGGCGATCGCCCGCGGTCCGGTGGCCCACTTCGAGATTATTAAGGAATTGGGAGAAAACGGCGGTGGCTTTTTTGCCAGCAACTCGGCCCACCCCTTGGAAAACCCGAACGGATTCGTCAATCTGGTGCAGTTGGTAGCGATTCTCTCGATTCCCACCTCCCTGATCTATACCTACGGTGTCTTCGCCGATAATCTCAAGCAAGCTCGGTTAATCTATTTAATTCCCCTCGGTATCTTCATCGGCTTTACGATCATCACAGCGATCGGGGAATATAACGGCAACCAGGCGGTTAACTCCCTGCTAGGGGTGGAGCGAGCGGTTAACTTCGAGGGCAAAGAAGTACGCTTCGGTTGGGCGCAATCGGCCCTGTACGCGGTAACTACCACAGCCACCATGTGCGGTGCGGTGATCGCCATGCACGATTCCTTGATGCCGAACGGCGGCTTCGTCACCCTCTCGAATATGTTCCTGCAAATCGTTTTCGGAGGCCAGGGAACCGGCACCGCCTACCTGTTTGCCTATCTGATCCTGGCGGTATTCGTCACCGGGCTAATGGTGGGAAGAACCCCGGAATTCCTCGGGCGCAAAATCGAGAAACGGGAAGTGGTGTTAGCGAGTTTTTTAATTCTGCTGGTTCACCCGATCGCCATCCTCATCCCTGGAGCGATCGCCCTTGCCTTTCCCGACTTTCAGGGCATCAGTAACCCCGGCTTTCACGGATTATCTCAAGTTATCTACGAGTACGCTTCCGCCGCCGCCAATAACGGGTCGGGATTCGAGGGACTAGGGGATTCCCAACCTGCGCCGCTTGCGATTGCGGCTGGTGCCAAACCGACGATTACCGCTCTCTGGTGGAATCTAAGTGCCTCCTTCAGTTTACTCGCCGGACGGTATATCCCGATCGCCGCCCTGCTCTTGTTAGCCGATGGGATGTCCCGCAAACAACCAGTTCCTGCCACCACCGGAACCCTCCGCACCGATACCGGACTCTTTACCGGCGTGACGGCGGGGGTGATTTTAATTCTCGGCGCGCTCACTTTCTTGCCGATATTGGCCCTCGGGCCGATCGCAGAAGCCTTTCAAATCCCGCGGATGATCGGCTAGGAGTTTAGACAGGGTTTGCGGCAAAAAGTTTTTCCGGGGGGTAGGGTGTAGGGTGTAGGGTGTGGGGTGTGGGGTTTTACCAGTTTTGAGGTGGCCAATTACCTAATTTTCAGGGAAAAAGTGCCTAAATTTCCCCCCGATCACTCCCAGATCCAGTATTTTTTGATTGACAAAAGGTCTAAAAGTCTTACCCAACAAGGTTTTTAGATTGATTCAACCAGCCCTAGAC
>NZ_JADEXI010000678.1:0-2299 GCF_015207185.1 Microcystis sp. LEGE 08355
GTTTTTACCAAGAGTTGTCAAACAATCCGAAACTGGTTTGGAGAAATCATTAGTTATTTCGAGCGAAGGACAACGAATGGGGTGGTCGAGGGAATCAACAATAAACTTAAACTAATAAAACGGAGAGCCTATGGCTTTAGAAACTTTCGGAATTTTTGGGTTAGAAGTATGTTATCTTGGCATCTTGTCTGTTGATTTAGCATAAAGAGTAACGAAGAGCCATTTTAAGTTAATTATTTGCATAACAATTACCGAAGAGCCGGGTTTTGTTGCCTCAACCCAATCTACAAGATCGGCGATCTGCTACCCAGTGCCTTCGGCATCGCACTGTTTATTGAGAATGAACGGGGGAACCCTGAAATTTTCGGCTTAGTTGGCGGCAGCTTGCCGCCAACTCATTCCTCTAGACCGGAATCCACTGGTTTGTATTTGTATTCCATTTGGCGACAAGGTAAGATTTGCCAATAACACGAGTTGTATCCACACCATCATAGAATCCAGTTACACGGCAATTCCATACCCCGCCAGCGGCGGTGTAGTACTTCATCGTAGCCGAAAAAGGGCAACCATCAACTGTACCTTGAAAGTAAGAATACGCGATACGGGTCATGGTATATGCTGGACAAATCAAGGGAATGGTCACAGTTTGTTCCGCTGTATTGCTCCATCGCTGATTATAGCCAGTTTCAACGCTCACTTGCCATGAGGATGAGGCTTCGGCCTCAACAAGTCCTGGCACTTCCGCCTTTACACTGAATGATTGTCCAAATGTCAACCCTCCCTTGACGAACCACTCTCCGGCTTTTTCTATGCGAGTTATTTTTTGGATAGCACCTTGATGGGAATCTGTACTAGAAGGGTTTGGTATCGTAACATCATAAGCATACTTCTTGTCTGGTGAAGAGATCTTATTAAGATCGTACTCTAATTCAGTTAAGAGGCTTTTCTCCACCTTTGCTAGCATTACGAACCCTAAACAATCAATATCCCAAGCCGCTTGACCAAGAACACCAAGAATAACACCGCCCCCAGGATTCATCTTGTATTCAGTTTTTAGTCCCCATTTTGTCATTTTTGGAAAAAAGTCTTGACCTTTAGATGTCTGAATTCTGAACGCGCCGCAACGAGTTCCTATACCATTTCCCCAGATGGACAACCCAGTGACAGTTTCCCCACCTGCATAATCTATTGTTATACCACCGCAGTACGTACCTGCCATTTGCCCGCGAACAACAACGCTATTGTCAGAAAACTTAATTCGGATTCCATGTAATGTCCACGTATCAGCCCACGCTTCAATCCCAGACACAGCAAGTCCCTGATCATACTTCTCATCCTGAAACTCAGTACCGCCATCCCCGCCAATGACGTAATAAGCATAGTCGCCGGTATGCTTGGCTAAGATGTCTCCTTCAACTCCTTTACCCAAGGCTTTTTCAGTTGTTCCTGCTATGGCTTCTAGTTTTGCCTTTTGCTGATCTTCGAATGATTTCCCTTCATCTATTGCCGCAGCCATTTCTGGGGTTGGCTCTTGATCTGGCTCATATCATTTTTCAAAAGTAATGACAGACTTAGTTGATCATTTCAAAGCGCAATCCCTCTCGGAGAAAGGAATTGCACTTTCAGATGTTAGTCACGACTATTGAAAATTGGTATCAGGTTCCCTTTCCTCATTCCACTTAGATAAATCTATCTTTTCCATGTCCATTTGTTCAACCTTCCTTGATTTTGAATTATTTGGGGTTAAAAGTGATTTGTTTAATCACCTTTGATACCAGAATAAGTTTTATTTGGGGTAATGGCAATCTCTAAAGTTAATACTTTTCTAATAGGTTTTTTTGAGCAGAATATTAACTTTTATATTAGATTTATATTAGATTTATATTAAATTTAAGGGGTCACTTTATGGTGTGACTACCTCATCCCTGAAAGTAGAACCAATGAACTAATCGGGCGACTAAAATCATCAAAACCCTTTTAGCCTCTGACTTGTAGCGGTTTTAGGGGATGAAAAGAAGGCAGCAAAAAAGCGATCGCAATTCTTGAAAACAGACAGCGATCGCCTAACTTTTAACTATCACAAGCAACATTATTGGAGGGCTGATAATTCTTCCCGAAGAATACGGCGTAAATCGGACTGAGTGAGCGATCGCTCAGAAGGAGATTGGATATATTAGATCTCTTGCAAAAGTAATCAAGATATATATTTTTGTCGGTAACGAAGTTCGTAATTGTAGATACCAGCAATCAAATTCAATCTCAGACCAAATCGCCGTCGGCGATTTCTGTATCTTGATGA
>NZ_JADEXI010000679.1:0-2297 GCF_015207185.1 Microcystis sp. LEGE 08355
GATATACAATTAGCTTAGAGTTATGGAAGACTGCTAGAATCGAGGTGACAGCTTCATTTTTCGGCTTTGCTTGTTTCCATGAATCAACCCCAGGGATCTCTATTTTTTATTGCGCTTTTGCCGCCGCCAGAAGTACAGGAAATTGCCACAAAAATCAAGTTAGAGTTTGCAGAAATTTACAATAGTCGCGCCGCCCTGAAATCGCCTCCCCACGTCACTCTCCAACCCCCTTTCCGGTGGAATTTAGGACAATTACTGGATTTAGAAAGATGTTTAGAGGAATTTGCCCGCTTGCACGCTCCTATTCCCCTAATTCTCCAGGATTTTGCCGCCTTTAAACCGCGAGTTATTTATATTAATGTCCAGAAAACCCCAGAATTATTAACCCTGCAAAAACGGCTTTTACAGGAGCTAGAATCTTCCTTGAATATCAGTGATAACGTCTCAAAAAGCCGAGCTTTTGCGCCCCATTTAACCGTTGGCTTCCGAGATTTAACTAAAGATAATTTCTGGAAAGCTTGGTCAAAATATGCTAATCAAGAGCTATTTTTTGAGGTGATGATCGATGAAATTACCCTCCTAATTCATAACGGTAAGCACTGGGAAATTTATCGGCAATTTTCTCTATAATCCGGACCCTTGCAGGTTTCTATCTACAGAGGAAGGGGTTGTAGTGGTAAAATAGGAGAGAGCAGTTTTTAAAGCTTCATTTCTGGCTTTTTTGCGATATTTTAACCTATAGAGCGATTTTATGGCGACTCCGCCGCCCTGAAACCTATGTTACTCAAAAATCCCCCGAAAATCTCCCCCAATCTGATCAAACAGCTAGAAGCGATCCTTGGCAAAGATGGAGTCATCCGTCGCAAAGATGAATTATTAACCTACGAGTGCGATGGTATCACAGGATACAGACAAAGACCCGCTCTTGTGGTATTGCCTCGCAGCACCGCCGAAATTGCGGCGGTGGTGAAACTCTGTCACGATAACGAGATTGCCTGGGTAGCGAGGGGTGCAGGAACGGGCTTATCGGGGGGGGCGTTACCCTTAGAAGAGGGGATTCTCATCGTTACGGCGCGGATGAATCAGATTCTCAGGGTTGATTTAGATAATCAAAGGGTGGTGGTGCAGCCCGGGGTGATTAATAATTGGGTGACACAAGCGGTAAGCGGGGCGGGATTTTATTATGCACCGGATCCCTCTAGTCAAATTATCTGCTCGATCGGTGGTAATGTGGCGGAAAATTCTGGCGGGGTTCACTGTTTAAAATACGGCGTCACTACCAATCACGTTATGGGCTTAAAAATCGTCCTTCCCGACGGTTCAATTATCGATGTGGGGGGTGCGGTACCGGAACAACCGGGCTACGATTTAACCGGTTTATTTGTGGGTTCCGAGGGAACTTTAGGCATCGCCACGGAAATTACCTTAAGAATCCTGAAAACTCCGGAATCTATCTGTGTTTTACTGGCCGATTTTACCAGTATCGAGGCGGCGGGCCAAGCGGTGGCGGATATTATTAAATCGGGAATGATTCCGGCGGGGATGGAGATTATGGATAATCTCAGTATCAACGCCGTGGAAGATGTGGTGGCTACTGGCTGTTATCCCCGGGATGCCGAGTCAGTTTTATTAGTGGAATTGGATGGTTTAGGGGTAGAAGTAGCCAGGAATAAGCATCGGGTTGCCGAGATTTGCCGTCAAAATGGGGCGAGAAATATCACCACGGCTAATGATGCCGAAACCCGCTTGAAACTCTGGAAGGGCAGAAAAGCGGCTTTTGCGGCGGCGGGGAAAATTAGCCCTAATTATTTTGTGCAAGATGGGGTGATTCCCCGCACTCAATTGGTCTATGTTCTTCAGGAAATTAAGGCTTTAAGTGAAAAATACGGTTATAAAATCGCCAATGTTTTCCACGCGGGGGGTGGCAATGTCCACCGGTTGATTCTCTACGATAACAAGGTAGAGGGGGCCTGGGAAGAAGTGGAGGAATTAGGCGGTGAAATTCTCAAACTTTGTGTGCGGGTTGGGGGCAGTTTATCGGGGGAACACGGTATCGGCATCGATAAAAATTGTTATATGCCTGCTATGTTTAACGAGATTGACTTAGAAACTATGAGCTATGTGCGGGATTGCTTTAATCCCAAAGGTTTAGCTAACCCGGGGAAATTATTCCCCACCCCGCGCAGCTGTGGGGAAGCGGCTAATGCCAAAATACAAGGGTTTGCGGGGGTGGATGTGTTTTAGGTTATCGGTAAGTATTGACTGTTGACATCCTCGCCGCACTTTTAGGGCGGCGA
>NZ_JADEXI010000680.1:0-2295 GCF_015207185.1 Microcystis sp. LEGE 08355
CCTGAATTCTGACTACTGACTCCTAACCCCACCAACAAACTTTTTCAGCAAACCCTAATTAGAGATTTTTCAGTACAAAGGCTCTAAAATTGCCAGTGCCATTTATTGGACTGAAGACTTGTTTTTTCGGTCTTGTGGCTTTATCATGGGTACTGTGTGGTGTGTGTGATGTGAAGGAGTAAGATGACTGCTAATAGCCAACTTATCTCCGTCAAGGCTCTACAAGCTTTGATGAAGCGAGGGTTCAAACCTTCGGTCTCTGGTAGACGGCATCAAAAATCTTGGTTAATAGCTTTAGACGGCGATACCTCAAAACGATTATTCGATATCGTTTTCTCCCTATCGGTTCTAATTTTCTTTTCGCCGCTTTATTTAATCTTAGCCTTATTGATCGCGATTAGTTCCCCCGGTCCGGTCTTCTATGTGCAGAAGCGCGTCGGTCAAAACTTCCAGCATTTCAACTGTATTAAATTCCGTACTATGGTAATGGATGCGGATAAGGTATTAGAGAGACTGATGGAAGACTCTCCCCAACTGCGGGCGGAATTCGAGGATAATTTCAAGCTTAAGGACGATCCCCGTATAACTTGGATTGGCAAGTTTCTCCGCTTAACCAGTTTAGACGAGTTTCCCCAATTCTGGAACGTCCTGCGAGGAGATATGAGCGTCGTCGGTCCGCGGCCTTTAGTTCCCGAAGAATTGCAGAAATATGGCAATCGCATCGACAAAGTTTTAACTATTCGCCCCGGTTTGACTGGTTTATGGCAAGTTTCTGGACGTAATGACATCCCCTATCCCCTGCGGGTGCAGATGGATGTGTATTACGTTAATTCCCGTAACTGGTTAACTGATATCTGGGTAATCTTCAGAACTATCGGTGTTGTGGTTTTTCCCAAAAATAACGGTGCTTACTAAAGCGGTGAATAGTAATTAAAAATTACTACCTGCTGTTTCAATGTAACTAATCTCTAGACTGGAGGAGAGAAGGGCAAAAATTGCTTTTTTCTCCTCTTTTTTTGATAAAGATTATGACAGTAATACTAAATCTGGTTATTAAAGACTGATTATTTATTCCCCTTTTTGCATGAGTGCATGAGCAGAAAACGGGTTTCTCGGAGAAACCCGTTTTCTGTGCGTTACTCAACGGATTTAGTATAATTAAGTGAAGTCAAAAAAGAATGGCAATTATACCAAACCGGGGACTTTGCGATAGATAGAAGCGATCGATCCCCGGAATCCTACACTGGTAAATTCTACCTCATCTCCCGCTTCATAGATCTGTTCTTGCCAAACTCCCGAATCCTCGCGACGGTGACATTCAATTTTCATCTGGTTTTGATGAATAAGAATGTATTCTTTTAAGGTGGGACAGGTTTGATAATCGCTAAATTTATCACCCCTATCAAAGGATTCCGTCGATTTCGATAATACTTCAATAATCAGAACGGGATAAAGAATAAAATCATCGGTATTGTTAATCTCTCTCTCGTCACAAACCACCGCAATATCGGGATAATAATAACAATTTGCCTCCTCTAACCGGACTTTGATATCGGAAGTGAGAACAAGACAGGGACTATCCTCGAGATGGATACTCAATAAAGTAGCTATATTTGTATTTAAGACAATATGGGGCTTTTTTGCCCCTACCATTGCGTAAATCCGTCCTTTTCGGTATTCGTGCTTGATGGGACTGACTCTTTCCCCTTCTAGATACACTTCTGGAGAGACATAAAAAAAATTAGGATTCGTCACCATCGTCCTCATGCTCCCTATCCTCGAATAACTAAATTATAGCCTTTCGGAATCATCGCTCTTGGACTCAATCTCGCTAGACTTATAGATCAATGATTGTCACTTGTAATACTTATATTACAATTATGTGACAGAATAGAGATAACGACTCTCAAAGAGACGTTATTTAGGGATGAATCCCGAAAACGATTGATATCCATAGGTTTGCCAGAATGTCCAACGCTAAAAGTTACAAAGATACCGTTAATTTGCCTCAAACTGACTTTGATATGCGAGCAAATGCCAGCAAACGCGAGCCAGAAATCCAGAAATTCTGGCAAGATGAGCAAATATACGAGAAATTAGCGCAAAATAACCCCAAAGAATTATTTATTCTCCACGATGGTCCCCCCTACGCTAACGGGTCTCTGCATATCGGTCATGCTTTAAATAAAATTCTCAAAGACATTATCAATAAATATAAACTGCTGCAAGGCTACAAAGTGCGCTATGTGCCGGGTTGGGATTGTCACGGGTTGCCGATCGAACTAAAGGTTTTAC
>NZ_JADEXI010000681.1:0-2294 GCF_015207185.1 Microcystis sp. LEGE 08355
ATTCGATTGTATTTAGGGCTTGCTGAATAAACCTAAACACCCCACACCCCACGAAAAACTTTTTGCCGCAAACCCTAGATATAGGTAGCCCAAGATTTTGCCCAGGCGAGAATTTCCTGAACTCGATCGAGGGTTGAAGATTCACAGTAGAGACGCAAAACCGGTTCGGTGCCACTAAAGCGAATTAACAACCAACTGCCATCTTCTAAACGGAATTTATAACCGTCCATAGGATTACAATCAGTCACTTGTTTACCCGCAATTTCCCTTAAGGGATCGTTATCCAAAGCAGTAATTAACTGAGCGCGAGCTTCCATATTAGCTAGGGGTAAATCAATGCGATCATACTCAGAATGAAACCCGGTTTTATCCTGTAATTGCGCGTAAAGATCGCTTAAATCTTGGCCCGATTCTACCACCGCTTCCAAAACATATAAAGCTGATAATAAAGCATCCCGTTCGGGAATGTGAGTACCATAACCGACACCTCCCGACTCTTCCCCACCAATTAACACAGGAGTGGTCAACATTCGATCGGCGATATACTTATAACCGATCGGGGTTTCAAAGACCGATAAACCGTATAAACTGGCTAATTTGGGAATTAAATCGGAACCGCTCACCGTTTTCACAATTTCCCCTCTCATTCCCTTTTTGCCAGCTAAATGCTCGATTAAAATCGGGATGAGATTTTGGGTGCTTAAAAAATTCCCCTGACCATCGATCGCCGCCACTCGATCGCTATCCCCATCGAAGACCAAACCTACTCGCAAAGGGGCTAAATTTGCGCTGTGAGCCAGTTTATCGATGATTTCCCTCAAATTTCTCGGTAAAGGTTCCGGAGAGCCGCCACCGAACAAAGGATCGCGATTGCCGCGTAATTCCGTGATCCCCACTCCCAAAAGACGCTCTAAACCGGTAGCCGCCGCACCGTGCATGACATCGGAATAAACTTTTAGTTGTCCCGATTCGATCGCGTTGGCAATAGCGGCAATATTAACTTTTTGGCGTAAACCCTGACAATAACCAGACCAAGGCTCAAAAGTTCTTAATTGACCTGCATTGGCCTTAAATTGCGGCGGATTAGACAATAAAGCTTCAATTTGTTGGGTAATTTCCGGCGAGACAGAACCACCAAAATAACCTTTAACCTTCAAACCGAGATATTTAGCCGGGTTATGACTGGCGGTTAACACGATCGCACCGAGAGCATTTTCCGCTCGAGCTGCCCAACTAAAAGCGGGAGTGGGAGCGTAGGATTGGGAGAGAAGCACATCAAAACCAGCTTTTTGAAGCGATTCCGCCGCAGTTTGAGCAAAATCCTCCGCCATAAACCGCCGATCATAGCCGACGATCATCGTCCGCGAACCGGTGATCTGACCATAATTATCCGCTAAAACCTGAGCCGCCAAGGGAGCGAGCAGAGCGACTCGATCGAAAGTAAAATCGGCGGCGATAATCCCGCGCCAGCCATCGGTTCCAAATTTAATCGGGTTCACGGTGGTCATGATTTACCCCTAAATATCCATTTTCCCAATACTGTAACCCGCTCCGTACCCCTTGGCGATAGGGAATGGGGGAATAGGGGAGATGAGGGATTTTTCAGTGATCAGTAAACAGTAATCAGTAATCAGTGAAAACACAGTAGGAAAATTCTATTTAATACTGCACACTTAAAATTCAAATCTGATAACTGATAACTTACCCATTGATAACTGATAACTGATAACTGATAACTGATAACTGAAATCCCAACACCTTTTCAGGTTTCTCGATGATCGCTTTTTGCCGCCGAATCGAGCGCGCCGACTTCACTGGCTAATAATTTTTCCATTAACATTTGTAACTTCATCCGTTCTATATAGGGCCATCCCCCGGTTTCCTCGATATCCCGGAGTAATCCGTATAAGTCCTTACGGGTATTGGGTAAAGATGGCTCGAACATCTGCTCGCGAATTTGCCGATGTAAATTTTCTAAAGTTCGCAGCAACATTAACAAACCGTTACAATCTCCCTGCTGTTCTTGGGCGATCGCTGTCACCGTCGTTACAAGGGAATCTAGTTGGCTATCTAATTGGCTATTATCTCCCGGCAATCGGCTATTCATCGAAAATTTTGGGTCTGAAACCCCGTCGTTCTACGACGGCTTTACTGTTAAATATTAGCCCATTTACGAAATATATGCTAAAATGTGAGGTATGGAAAAGCTATCGCTACCGATTTTACCCCACACCCGAACAAGAGTCGCTATTGCGGCGCACTTTGGGCTGTGTAAGATTAGTTTACAATAAAGC
>NZ_JADEXI010000682.1:0-2293 GCF_015207185.1 Microcystis sp. LEGE 08355
CCCTAATTAAGGTTCTACCCAACGGCCATCGGCTTTAATTAAATTAATCAACTCGCTTACACCTTCACTTTCGGGGACCCGTTTAATTTCCTCGCGACCGCGATAAAGGGAGATATAACCGGCCTGTTTCCCCACATAACCATAGTCTGCGTCGGCCATTTCTCCCGGTCCGTTGACAATACAACCCATAACGGCGATATCGAGTCCAGTGAGGTGTTGAGTCGCTGCCCGCACTTGCTGCAGGACATCTTCTAAATTAAAAAGAGTGCGACCACAGGAAGGACAGGCGACATATTCGACCATGGTTTTCCGCAGTCCCAGGGCCTGGAGAATGCTGTAACAGACGGGAATTTCCTTTTCGGGAGCTTCCGTCAGAGAAACGCGAATCGTATCACCAATACCGTCCGCTAAGAGAGTGGCAATCCCGGCAGTGGATTTAATTCGTCCGTATTCCCCATCTCCTGCCTCAGTAACACCCAAATGTAGGGGATAATCCATACCTAACTCGTCCATGCGCTTAACCATGAGACGATAGGCGGCCACCATCACCGGCACGCGGGAAGCTTTCAGGGAAACCACCAGATTGCGAAAATCGAGGGATTCGCAGATGCGGATAAATTCTAAAGCCGACTGTACCATTCCTTCGGGGGTGTCGCCGTAGGTAAAGAGCATTCTTTCGGCCAGAGAACCGTGGTTAACGCCGATTCGCATCGCTTTATCTTGATCTCGCAGGGAAATCACTAAAGGTTTCAGTGTTTCGGCTATTTTTTCGCCAATTTCATCAAATTCTGCTTGACTATACTCGCTGCGGTCGGCCTTCGGTTTCTCGAAAACGTACAAACCGGGGTTAATCCGCACTTTATCGACGTGCTTGGCCACTTCTAGAGCGATTTTCATACCGTTGTGATGTACATCGGCTACTAACGGCACGGGTTGATAGGTGGCGAGCAGTTTTTCCCTAATTTTAGCTAAAGCGGTGGCGTGGGACAGACTCGGCACGGTGACGCGGACAATTTCACAGCCGATTTCATGGAGGCGACGGATACCGGCCACGGAACCATCTATATCAAGGGTATCCTCGTTAATCATCGACTGCACGACCACGGGATAACCACCACCGATGGTAACGCTACCTACCCGGACGGGACGGGTTTTGCGTCGGTGAATCGTGGTGTCGAATTCGGAGGCAGTTGCGGGAGGTTTGAGCGTCGATTCCAAGGTTTGCATAGGACTATCACCAACAATCACTCTCCCTATTCTCTCAAAGAACAGCAACAGATTCTAGCCACTCTAATAAAATTGGGTTAAAACGGTCGGGACATTCATCCTGTAAACAATGACCGGCCTGGGCAAATTCTATATATTTAATCCTAGGATTAATGGAGACAAAACCCTGAGCTAACTGGACGGGAACCATCCGATCTTGTTTGCCCCAACACAATAAAATCGGGATTTCTAAGCGTGGTAAAATTAACTTTGCCGGTGGACAATATTCGGGATGATTGACAGCTTGTGCTAGGGAAATAAAGGCCTCGGCTGCCCCCTCATCTAGGGTTGGTGCGGCGATAATTTGTACTAATTCGTCGCTGACTGCTTTCTTGTCTTCGTAGGCAATTCCTGTCCATTTTTTCAAGACTTGCGGACGACGCAGATAGTAAAAAATCGGTTTTAATAGCCAAGGGGAAGTGAAAAAGTTTTCGATGGGAGTGACGATATTTAATAACCAATCGGCGATCATTTCCCGCCGACGGCTGACATCGGGTAAACTGAGCATAACTAATCCGGCTACCATTTCCGGGTATTTACCCGCTAATGCCATACTAACTAAAGAACCGATCGAATTTCCCACTAATACCACCGGTCTATTGATAAAAGTTTGCCAGAAATCGTGTATTTGTTCCACCCAGAGATTAACGGTATAGGGAACTTGCACTTTACGCGAACCACCGAAACCTAATAAATCTACCGCGTAAACTCGATGATTTTGGCTGAGGATAGGTATATTATGGCGCCAATGTTCGATCGCCGCTCCAAATCCGTGCAGTAAAATTAAAGGGGGGTTATCGGCATCTTGGGGGTTTTTTGCCGGCATAAAACTATAACGAATTTGCCAACCGCGCCACACCCAATCCCGTTGATAACCGATACGTTCTGTCCAAGCTGGTGAAGTTGTCACTTAAGTCAAACAATTAAGAGGTTTTCAGGAAATATCACTCTAAGTAGGTAGGCGTTAAAAATTATCAGATGCCCCCCTTATTAAGGGGGGACTAAGGGGGGATCGGCACCCCCCTTA
>NZ_JADEXI010000683.1:0-2290 GCF_015207185.1 Microcystis sp. LEGE 08355
GTGGGGTAAAATCGGTAGCGATAGCTTTTCCATACCTCACATTTTAGCATATATTTCGTAAATGTGCTAATATTTAACAGTAAAGCCGTCGTAGAACGACGGGGTTTCAGACCCAAATTTTCGATGAGTAGAATTAAATTTTGCCGATAATGTATTCTGCACTACGATTCGCCTCGGCAACAGTTACGGCGAATACAGGATGTCAACACCGGCGATCGAGGGTATCCTAGGAGAAACGGAAAGTAATCCCTGACGATGTTTGATAATATTTGTAAATTTATTGCCGAAAACTTCTCCGATGATCTAGCCACTTGGTTATTGGGTTCTCCCCTCTCCTTAACCGTCCTCGACCCGACGGAATTACAATTAGACCCCATTCGTGCCGATTCTCTGATTTTTTTGCAGTCAGAGGAATTAATTCTCCATACCGAATTTCAAACCGACCCCGACTCCAAAATTCCCTTCCGAATGCTCGATTATCGCATTCGCGTCTATCGTCGTCATCCCCAAAAACAAATGCGTCAAGTGGTAATTTATCTGCGACGCAGTGACTCTCCCCTCGTGCAAGAAAATACTTTCCGTCTTGGGGAAACCTTTCATTCTTTTCAAGTCATCCGTCTTTGGGAAGAAAATACACCGCAATTTTTCCATCATCCCGGTTTATTACCCTTTGCCGTCCTCAGCAATACTGATGACCCCGAACAGGTGTTAAGTCAGGTGTCCCGTTCTCTAGAAACTATTTCCGAAAAACAGGTGCAAAGCAATCTCGCTGCCGCTACCAGTATTCTCGCCGGGTTAGTATTAAATCGAGAGACGATTAAAAAAATTCTTCGGAGTGACATTATGAGAGAATCCGTCATCTATCAAGATATTTTAGAGGAAGGCAGAGAGGAAGGCGAGGAAAAGGGACTACAAAAAGGTAAAGAAGAAAAAGCTCGACAAATTGCCCTAAAAATGCTATCTGCTGGCTTTCTTGTCCCAGAAATCGCCCAATTTACCGATTTATCCCCCGCAACTATCGAGGAATTACAAAGACAGCAGCACAATTAAAGCTTTTAACCGCAAAGGGTGGGGAATTGGCAAAATTTTGGCTCATCTCCCCACCCCACACCGATTAACGACGTTTAGCTAGGCGACGCACCACTAAACCACCACCTAGTATGCCTAATCCGATAATACCAGAAGGTTCGGGCGTGGACACTGGCGGAGGACTCGTCGGACTGAATACCTGTACGCGGTTGTTGTTCGTATCGACTACATAGATATTACCACCGCTACCGACCGCGATACCGAAGGGGAAAACGAACTGACCGTTCCCCGTACCGGAGCTACCGAAAGTGGACTGGAAGACACCACCGGAGTTGAATACCTGTACGCGGTTGTTCTCCGTATCGGCTACATAGATATTACCACCGCCATCGACCGCGATACCGAAGGGGCTATTGAACTGACCGTTCCCCGTACCGGAGCTACCGAAAGTGGACTGGAAGACACCACCGGAGTTGAATACCTGTACGCGGTTGTTGTTCGTATCGACTACATAGATATTACCAGTGCTATCGAAGGCGATACCGGAGGGGAAAACGAACTGACCGTTCCCCGTACCGGAGCTACCGAAAGTGGACTGGAAGACACCACCGGAGTTGAATACCTGTACGCGGTTGTTCTCCGTATCGGCTACATAGATATTACCACCGCTACCGACCGCGATACCTTTGGGGAGATTGAACTGACCGTTCCCCGAACCGGAGCTACCGAAAGCGAAAGAAAAAGAAAAACTGGCTGCAGTGGCACTGCTGGCGATACTAATACATCCGATCGCAGTGGCCGTGACTAGGGAAAAGGATTTCAGCCGAGCCTTTGATAAGCTCTGCCTCTCCCCCCCCCATAATTGATAAGTTGGGCTAATGACATAAGACTTTATAAAATTAAACTTTTTGTAACCTACTCCTTCTTCTAGCAATTGTCAAGGACTTTTTCCAAAGGTGTGAAATTTTTGGGGCAAAAATTCACTAATTACGCTTCTTTACGCCCTAAAGCTACTTTTAATTGTCAGTTTTGACCGTTGAAAGATAGTATTAAAGCCAGAAACCCAGGGTAAAATCAGGGTTTCACTTTAGGCCAAACTCAGGTTAAACATCGGTTTTATCCCAAAAAAGCCCCAATTTTCTCTACGGCAGCCTCTAGAATATCGGGATCGTGAACTAAGGCAAAACGCACATACCCCTCACCACCCTTACCAAAACCGGAACCGGGGGAAACAGCGACACCGGTTTGGGCCACCAATTGC
>NZ_JADEXI010000684.1:0-2283 GCF_015207185.1 Microcystis sp. LEGE 08355
GAACCACTTGCTGTTCAATCATCGCCTCGGATTTGGTTTGTTCTGCTGCCGCTAAAACCTAAGCGGCGGCGGGTTCCTTTTGTAAATTTTGCTTAATTTTTTGCCACAATTCTACACCTTTATCCATTGCTCCTTCCGTTAATTTACCGATAACAGCTTCAAAGGCGATTTTAGCGATTTCGGCGGCGACTAATTCGGCTAACATAATTATCAATGGGGGGAATTTTTCGCCATTCTAGCACAACTATTTGGGGATGAAAGCAGGAAAGCCAATCACTCATGTTGTCGGGAATCAGCGTTCCTTTGATCCCCCCTTAATCCTTCCTTGATAGTAGGGTTGATTCATGAATCAACCCTACCCTTGATAAGGGGAGTGCCGATCCCCCCTTAATCCCCCCTTTAATTCTAGAGCCAAAAAAGACAGGCATTGAGCCTGTCTAGAAAACCAAACAAATTACCTATCAGTTGACCACAAATAGGGAGTTTTTTGCGTCAAATTTCCAAGCAATACCATCGGGATCTCTGATGCGACTCCAATCGGCAAATTCTGTTTCGGATTTATTTTTCTTGTTTCTACCCAAAACGGCTGGGGTAACTCCTAAACGTTTAGCCAAATCCGCCAAACTCATCGATGAGATGGTTTCAGAATCAGAGGTTAGAGATTCTTCCCTAACCTCTGATTCTGATTGGGATAAAGAACTGGCAGAACTGTTCAAACTAGGATTAATTATCTCCTCCGGTTCTTGAATTACCGTTTCTTGAACAGCGATCGCTTCGTTTTTTTCTTCCTCTTTTTCCTCAAATAATTTACCTAAATTAGTCAAAGGTTGGGAGGAGGAAATAACAGGAACCTCCGAGACAGAATTTTCGCTTTTTTCGGCGACAATCAGAGAGGATTTAGCCTCCTGGGATTGCTCTAAACTGGTCAGGGGAGATCTCGAGGCAGTAATCGCAGGAACTTGTTTTTCCTCTATTTCTTCTAAAGAGGGGTCACTCTCATCAAAAATACTACCCAAGGTACTGGCGGTGATAAAGTAATAGGCCATACCCTGATCGCCTACAGCTTTTTTTTGCGCTCCAAATTCCTCAGCTTTTTTGTCTAAAAATTGTCTGGCTAATTTGGCCGTGAGATTGGCTTTTGCCGATAGGTCAATCGGGGTGAGACAACCTTGATTGTCCTGTAAAAGTTGATTGAAATAGGGGTTAATCACCGTCGATAATTTTGACCAGCGATAGTCTTGCCACACCTTGACTGCCAGAGTTAAGAGGAAGACAAGTAGGATCAATGGCCAAGCGGTAAAAACAAGGATGATTAGCACCGCTAGGGGAATGATGAGGACGAGAAACCCCGCCGTTTGACGATCGATAATTTTTCCAGTCATAATTTCATAAGCTGCCACAATTAAAATTCTTAATGGCTAGTTTGACTATCTCCTGCCATAAGTGTATATGACCAGTTTAGGCTTTATTGGTCACGCCGGTTAGTTCTAGTCGTTCAAACATGGCAAATCGTGCCTTCAAGGCCAGAGAATCATCAAGTTTTGTTAAAAAAATGGCTTTTTGATACTTTTGTTCTAAAGCTTTTTGGATTAACCAATCGGCTAAAAAGGGATTTTTGGGTAGTAGCGGACCATGGGCATAGGTAGCGATCGCATTGTGGTAAAATGCCCCTTCATAACCGTCCTCTCCGTTATTTCCGTAACCGGTAATCACCTTTCCCAAGGGAGAAACGGTCTGTAAATAGGTACGACCCCCGTGATTTTCAAAGCCAATTACTAGCGGTTTTTCCCCAGTCATAGCTTTAATTTCCTCCGCTAAAGGAGAGGCAGTAATTTCAAAAACCACGTTACCGATACAGCGTTTTGCATTGGGTCCAGGATGTTTACTTACTAGGTCTAATAATCCTAATCCCTCGATTCTTTGACCGAAAGCCGGTTCGTAATAATGACCTAATAATTGTGGGGAACCACAGGTAAAAACCCCCGGTATTCCTGCTGATAATTGTTCTTTCATCGCCGCTGCTTTTTTCCCCTGTAAATCGCGCATAACGATCTCCTGTTGCCGATCCTGCGCCCCACCCCCAACAATTATATCTACTTGATAAAATTTCTCGGCTTCTGTTTGAGCATCTAGGGGAATAATTGTCACAGAAATATCACGCCATTGACATCTTCTTTGGATAGTAATAACATTACCTCGATCGCCATAGGTACTCATTAAGGTGGGAAATAACCGGCCGATTTTTAGTTCTGGTTTTGCCTAAATTTCTTAGGGGATAAGGGC
>NZ_JADEXI010000685.1:0-2276 GCF_015207185.1 Microcystis sp. LEGE 08355
GTAAAGCTAAATAATCTGAGGTTTTAGATACCAGATGATAGAGTTGATTAAAACTCAGTTTTTGGGAGTTTTCAAAGAAATATTGGCGATAATGGTAGTTAGCTAGATTGAACAAATTTTTTGACAAAAAGGCATAATGGTCGATTTCTGACCAGAAGGGATGGTTTTGACTGATAATATGACGTTCAACTAGCTTCATATCTTGATTATACCTGATAACGTTCTTAAAATCTATCGGTGGACAAAGTTACTTATTTTAGTTATCTAGCTACAAAAATGAGTAACTTTAAAAAGCTTTAGGTAGGTTTTTGGTTTCTGTGGTTAACCCCATTTTTCCCTATTCTAAGCGCACAATCTCTCCACCTCTGGCTAGAGATAATTCTGCTGCCTGGAGGATTTTGACTAATTGGGTCCCTACCGATCCCGAAGATACAGGAGAATTGACACCCGTAGCCACCGACTCTAAAAAATGTTCGCACAATGCTTTTAGGGGTTCACCATCGGCAATAGGGATAGATTCCGTCTCCTGTCCCCGGGGAATAAAATAGGCTTCCTGACGTTCAAAATAGCCCTTTTGTCGGGTTAAAGGCGATCGAGAGTCTAATTCATTGAAAATTAAAGTCCCTTCGCTGCCAACTATCCCTAAGCGTCGCTGTTTATCGGGATTCAACCAACAAAGGTGAATAGTCGCTTGAAAACCATCGCCATAGATCAGGGTTAACCAGACTAAATCGGCTAGATTAGGTTGTAGCCAGAAGGTTCCCCTCGCCTGAATCAATACGGGTGTACTATTTAGCCAATGATTAAAAATCGAGATATCGTGAATAGCTAGATCCCACAAAGCGGACACATCCTGACGAACCGGACCCAGGTGAGTGCGAGTGGCATAACCATAAAGAGGTTTACCGATGCCACCGGATTGCAGGACTTTTTGTCCAGTGATAACGGCGGGATGAAAAAGATAGGTATGATCAACTAATAAAATACGCTGTTTTTGCGCCGCTAATGCCGTTAATTCGGCACATTCTTGGGGATTGAGGGTTAAGGGTTTTTCGGCGAGGACGTGATAACCTAAATTAAGAGCATCTTTAATCAGGGGATAATGGCTGATGGCAGGAGTAACAACGACTACGGCTGAGATTTCGGGATGATTGCGAATAGATTCCCAGTCATTGGCTAAAATAACCTTATTAGTATCGAGATTAAATTGATCGCGACAGAGACGGAGTTTTTCAGGAGAGGAGTCAACGATTGCCACTACTTGTGCTGAGGGATGTTGAGAAAAATGACGGACGTAATGCACTCCCCAACGTCCTACCCCTAAAATAGCGATTCCTGTGGACATTTTGCTTACTCAGATAAATCAATCTAGTTTATTTTAAAAGGATTAGGCACAATTGTTAATTGATTCTGAGAACTGGAAGGGATTATGTTAAAATTTTTTATCGATCGAGGGGGAACTTTTACCGATATCGTGGCGATAATCGATCGACCAGAAATTATTGAACGACTAGCTAGAGATGCCGCTAGATTTCTGATTGTTCCCCTTGCCGATCAACAGTGGATTGTTCTCTATAAACTGCTCTCGGAAAATCCCGAAAAATACCCAGATGCAGTCATTCAAGGGATTAAAGATATTAGCGGTTCCCTAGATAACATCGAAGGGATTAAAATGGGAACAACGGTAGCCACCAATGCGCTGTTAGAAAGAAAAGGAGAGCGCACGGTTTTGTTAATCACCAAAGGGTTTAAAGATGCCTTGAGAATTGGCTATCAAAATCGCCCCGATATTTTTGCTCGTCAAATTATTCTTCCTTCTTTATTATACGAACAAGTTATCGAAGTGGTCGAACGCTACGATAGTCAAGGACAAGAATTAATCGCCGTTAATCCCGCCCAAGTTAAAGCCGATTTAATACCAGTTTATCAAGCGGGTATCCGAAGTTGTGCGATTGTTTTTATGCACAGTTATCGTTATCCCGACCACGAAAAACAAGTGGCAGCCATTGCCGAAGAAATCGGCTTTACTCACCTAGCCATTTCCCACCAAGTCAGTCCTTTAATGAAGCTGGTATCCCGGGGAGATACCACAGTAGTTTCTGCCTATCTATCGCCAATTTTACGCCGCTATGTTGATAGTATTAGCCAGCAATTACCGAAGACTAGCTTACTATTTATGAAATCCGATGGCGGTTTAGTCACCGCCGATAAATTTCAGGGCAAAGATAGCATTTTATCCGGTCCCGCGGGGGGAATAGTTGGGGCAGTACAAACAC
>NZ_JADEXI010000018.1:0-20870 GCF_015207185.1 Microcystis sp. LEGE 08355
CCTCTTAATTCCTGACGTTTGGGATTTAATAAGAAAGCATCAACCCCTTCTTGAATCTCTGACATATCAGCTTTTTTAGCCTCACGTCCTCCTCTGTAAGTATCCAGTAAAATGACATCAGAAACAACTCTCCCGCGACTTTCTAATTGTTGAGCCATTAACATCGCTAAAAATCCGCCGGCGGAATGTCCCATTAATTTTATATCTTGATTCTGAGCTAAATCCTCAATTAATTCAGCGTATTTTTTTAACATTAATTCATCGCTAATGTAGCGAAAAGTATAGAGAGCATAATCCGTTATATACTCCGCTAAATTGGCATAAGCAGCAGCGAAACCAAGGGCGGGGGGAAATAAAAAGACGGCCTTTTCTTGCTCCTTATTAAACACCACATACGGGCGTTCTTTCGGTTGAATATTCATCTCCTGAGCATAGATAATATAATCGCTTAATTCGGCTACTGTTGGCTTTTCATAAATCATTGATAAAGGAATTTCTATGGCGATTTTTTCATAAATTAAAGCCATAAGATTCATAGCTTGTAAGGAATGACCCCCCAACTCAAAGAAGTTATCATTAACCCCTATCTTGCCAGCTTGTAGAAGTTGTTGCCAAAGGCTTACTAAGATAGTTTCCGTTGAATTGCGGGGTGCTAAATAGGGTGATTCAACTAAAGAAGTCTCATCCGGTATAGGCAATTTATGAAAGTCTATTTTCCCATTAGGATTTAAGGGAAAATCCGACAACATGACAAAGGCAGAAGGGATCATGTAAACGGGTAATTTCTGCTGTAAGAAACGACGCAGCTCCTGAGAAGTTAACAAGGGTTCTTTTCTGATTACATAAGCAACTAACCGTTGATTATATAAGGTATCTTCCCGCATAATCACAACAGTTTGTTCAACGTTGGGATGAGTTTCTAAAACCGTCTGAATTTCTCCTAATTCAATGCGGAAACCTCTCAGCTTAACTTGATTGTCAATCCGCCCTAAATATTCAATGTTTCCATCAGGAAGATAGCGAGCTAAATCCCCCGTTTTATATAATTTACCCTCGGCAAAAGGATGAGGAATAAATTTTTCAGCCGTTAATTCAGATTGGTTGAGATATCCACGCGCTAAACCCATTCCACCAATATGTAATTCTCCAGCAACACCAATAGGAACCGGTTGGAGATAACTATCGAGAATATAAACTTGGACATTAGCAAGGGGGCGCCCAATAGAAATTAACTGGGAATTGGGCTGACAGCACCAGACAGTAGTATCAACGGCGGATTCTGTTGGTCCATAAATGTTATATAATTTACAGTTTAACTGCTGAAAAAATCGTTGATTGAGTTCATAAGGTAGGGCTTCTCCCCCGACAATTACTCGTTTTAAACAGTGGCAATCTTTGCTCTTAGGATGTTGCAGAAAAACTCGCAATATTGAGGGAACAGCAGTAAAATAAGTCACTTGTTCTTTCAGAATTAAATCTATTAAATAATCTATATCTTTATAGCGATCAGATTTAGTTATCACTAGGGAAGCACCTGAGGTTAAAGACAAGAAAATTTCCCAGACTGAAACATCAAAACTAAAGGCAGTAATTTGGAGAACGCGATCTTCAGAGGTAAGATTATAATGATCAATAGTATATTTTAGAGTATTACAAATTCCTTTATGAATATTCATCACGCCTTTAGGTTTTCCCGTTGAACCCGAAGTGTATATAACATAAGCTAAATTTTCTGGGGTAACTGGAGAGGTCAAATTCTCTTGACTATAATTAGCTATCCTTGACCAATCTGTATCTAAACACAGTATTTCGGCTTGATTTTCGGGCAGAAATTGGACTAAAGATTGTTGAGTTAACAACAGAGAGATAGCAGAATCAGATATCATATAATCCAAGCGCTCAGGGGGATAATTAGGATCCAAAGGAACATAAGCTCCCCCAGCTTTCATAATTCCCAATATTCCGATGATCATCTCAAAAGAACGCTCAATAAAAATCCCCACTAAAACTTCTGAAGTTACGCCTTTTTCTTGTAAATAGTGACCGACTTGATTAGCTCGACTATTTAACTCTCGATAGGTCAATTTTTTGCCCTCAAAAATAAGAGCTATTGCCTCGGGATTATCTCTAACTTTTTCTTCAACTAACTGGTGCAGACACTGTTGAGGATAAGGGACTTCGGTTTGATTCCACTCTATTAGTAATTGATGCCGTTCTTCAGGAGTTAATAAATTAATCTCAGATAATTTACAATCGGGATTCTGAATTACACTTTCAATAATTTGTAAAAAGTGACCGCTCATTCTGGCGATAGTTTCAGGCAAAAATAAATCCGGCTCATATTCAATAGCTAATGTAAGATTATGACTATCTTCAAAGAAGCTCCAAGTCATATCAAATTGAGCCATGCGTGGTTTTAAGGGATAGGGTTGATGTTCCAAACCTGGAATTTTTAAGACAGTTTTGCTTTCTTTACCCAGTAGAGAAAACATGACATCAAATAAGGGATTTCTGGACAAATCACGTTCTAAATTGAGAGCGGATACTAATTTATCAAAAGGATAATCACGATATTCGTAGGCATCAAGACAGGTGTTAGTCACTTCCCCTAAGACTTGCTTAAAAGTTACTCCCTCTGGTAATAAAGTTCTCAAGGCCAAGGTGTTAACATAAAACCCGATTTGGTTTTCTAAATCAGGATGATTTCGTGCTGAAATAGGGATACCGACTACTAAATCACGCTGGCAGGTGTGGCGGTAGAGTAATATTTTAAAGAAGGTCAGTAGGGTAATAAATAGAGTCGTATTATTTTGAGTGGCAAAGGTTTGTAATTGTTGGCTAAGACTCTGACTAAATTGATAAGTGTGGGAAGCTGCTTGAGAAGATTTTACTTGAGGTCGAGGGAAGTCTATCGGTAAGTTTAAGATGGGGGGATGTTCGGCAAAAACCTCACACCAATACTCATGTTGTTCTCTAACTTCTTCACTTTCTAACCACTGATTTTGCCAGGCCGCATAATCTTTATACTGTAGAGCAAGAGGGGGTAATTCAGCTTTTTTTTGTTGAGTATAAGCAGAGTATAATGTAAAGAACTCTTGAAAGATAATATCAAGTGATTGTGCATCCCCAATAATATGATGGACAGTCAAACCAAAGATAAATTCTTCTGAATTAATCTGCACCAATAAGACCCGAATAAGGGGCAACTTTTCTAAACTAAAAGGTAAATTTGCCGACTCTTGAATTAAATCATCTGCCAAGAGTTCAGCATCTTTTTCTGCTCTTAAATCTTTAAAAATGATTAACTGTTCTGTGGGTATTTCCTCATGAATAACTTGCTTAATATTGCCCCCAACACTGGCAAAAGTGGTTCTGAGAATTTCATGTCGGTTTACCAGTTCTTGAAAGGCTGCTGTTAATATAGAAACATCTAATTTGCCATTAATTCTCATGGCAAGCCTAATATTATAAGCGCTAGAAGATTCGCTGATATGCTGCAAAATCCAAAGCCTTCTTTGACCGTGAGAGACTTGGTAATATTTTTGTTTTTCCAGTGGGTTAATTGAGTCAGATTGTGGTAAGTTGATCATCGTTTTTGTCGGGATTGAATTAATACAGCTTGTTCTTTTAAAGTATTATGGGTAAAAATTTCCCGTAATCGGAGGGAAACCCCAAATTGATTACGGATTTGTGACACTAAGCGCATCGCCTTTAGACTGTTTCCTCCTAGTTCAAAAAATGACTGATTACTGTTACTCACTTCTGCTTCTAATAACTCACCCCAAAGGGAAGCTAATAAAGCTTCTTGTGGATTAAAATCTGGGACTTGGTTAGTTGAGTCAGTAATATTTTCTTCGGGTTTTGGCAAAGCTAGACGATGAATTTTTCCATTGGGTAACAGGGGAAAAGCTTCTAACCGCATTAAAAAGCTAGGCTGCATATAAATCGGTAAGAGTTGCTTTAATTTACCTCGAATATATTCCTGATGAACTGTATCCTCTGCCTGATAATAAGCAATTACGGTTACTAATTCCTCCTTTTTATTAGCTATAACTAAGGCTTTTTCTACTCCCTCAATCCCACTGAGGACATCTTCAATCTCTCCTAATTCAATCCGTACCCCATTTAATTTAATTTGATTGTCACTGCGTCCTATTACTTCTAAAGTTAGATCAGGAAGCAATCTGCCTAAGTCTCCAGTACGATAAACTATATCCCTCCCCCCATTCAAAGGATTAGGCACAAAAACTGAATGAGTTAAGCTTTCATCTTGATAATAACCTTTTGTTAAATAGGGGGATTTAACGAATACTTCTCCTACTTCTCCCATTGCCCTAGCGCGATTTCCATCAACCACTGCATAAGCGGCATCTGGCAAAGTTTGACCACCCGGAACCCGTTCATAGGGAATATTATTAGGGTTTGGAATTCGATAAAAATGCTTAACAAATGTAGTTTCACTTGCCCCATAAATATTTACAAATTCTGTCTGAGAGCCAAAAATTTGATGCCATTCAGCCAGTTCTTTCACAAATAAAGGCTCTCCTCCTAAGACAAAAATTCGCAAATTTTTCAAGAGATTATGTGCATTAATTAAACCACGCCCCATCTTTAAAAATAGACGCATTACCGAGGGGACAGTGTGTAGTAAGTTAATTTTCCATTCTCCTATTCGCAGTAATAAAAGCTCTAAGTCTTCTCGCTCTGTACTCTCTGGAATATACAGAGTTCCCCCTGAGCATAAAGTCACACAGGTTTCCCTCAAATAAGCATCAAAATTAATTTGAGCAATTTGTAAACATCGCCAATTTTCATTGATGTCAAATTCCCGTTTTTCCCAATTAATGAAATGACGTAAGCTGCCGTGACTGCCTAAGATTGCTTTAGGTTCACCGGTTGAGCCAGAAGTAAACATAATATAATTAGAATCATCAGCATCCGGCATAGCTAGAAGGGGTTGCAGTTGGCTTAATTGGCAAGGAAACTCTTGATAATCCATACCATTCCACTGATGATATTGCTGAATTTTATGAGCCTTAACCACTAAGATATGAGGCGGTTTTTCTAAGGCGGATAGTTGGGGTTTAATCCCCTCTAAATTCTCAGCCGCAACTAAGATAATTTCGGGGCTAGTTTTAATCATCATGCGTTGCCGGCGCTCCTCGGGTTCATCTAAACGTAGAGGTAAATAGATTCCTCCGGCTTTAAATACTGCCAGCATGGCGATTAACTGACGATAATCTCCTTCTAGGAGAACACCACAAACCTTATCTTTTTCCACGCCTAATTCTTTTAAGACATAAGCCCAAAAGTTAGTTAGTTCATGTAATTCTTGATAGCTAAATTTACCCCCTGGATAAATTATCGATATTTTCTCTGGTGTGGCTGCAACTTGGTCAATAAAATCGTGGATAATAGTACGGTTTTCTAAGCGAGGAATAGGATTGATAAAATTGGCAATGAAAGCTGTTTCTGCCTCCGATAACAAAGAAATGTCTTTGACGGGTTGGGCGGGGTTAGATAGCATTTCATTCAAGAGTTTATCGAAGTGAATGAGACATTTTTTCATCCTCTCCTCTTGGAATAAGTCGGTGTTATAAATTAGCTCTAATCTGAGTTTTTCCTGATCTTCACTAAACACAAAAGATAGATCAAACTTACTGGTCGGGGTGAGGGAATCTAGAGATTTTATTTGTATATTTTCTAAGCCTACAGGTTGATCAAAATTTTGCAGAAGGACTAATATATCAAACAAGGGAGTGCGGTTAATTTCTCTAGAAACAGCTAATTTTTCTACTAAAATATCAAAGGGATAATCGGAATGTTCTAAAGCTTCGGTAACGGTTTGACGAACCTTTGCGAGTAGATTTTTGTAGCCTTTTTCGGGTTCAATTTGGTCACGAATAACTAAGGTATTGAGAAATAAACCGATTAGAGATTGCAGTTGAGGATGGTTTCTGGTGGCGATTTCTGTACCAATAGTAATATCATGTTGACCACTGTAGCGATACAGTAATATTTTGACAGCCGCTACCAATGCCATGAATAGGGTGATTTCGTTTTCTTGACAAATTTTTCTTAATTTAGAAATCGTTTCTCGGTCAAATGTCCAGCTTAAATGAGAACCCTTAAACGTCTTTATTTGGGGACGTTTAAAGTCTGTCGGTAAGTGAACTCTGGTCAGTTGTCCATTGTCCAGTTTTTGCCGCCAGTAATCTAGGTTTTGGGGATTATTTTCGCTTCTTAAAAGATTATTTTGCCATCCTGCATAATCTTTATATTGTATCGGCAATGGCTCTATACTAGGCTGTAATCCTTTGGCTAAATCAGAGTAGTATTGTAAGCATTCTTTAGCTAACAAACTCATTGACCAACCATCACAAATAATGTGATGAATTTCTAACTCTAAAATATATTCATTCGGAGATAGTTTATAAATCTTAGAGCGCACCAGGGGACTTTTCTCTAGGTCAAACGGTTTTCTCTCTTTTGCAATCGTTTCTAGGATTTCTTCATCAGGTTTATTTGTCCAGTCTTTAAATTCCCAATCAAAAGGACGATTTTGCAGGATTTTCTGTTGTGGTTCACCGTTAATTAAAATGAAAGATGTCCGCAGGGATTCATGACGGGAAATCAATAATTGTATGGCTTTTTCAAAGACATCGGGGCTAAAATCTCCTGCTATTTTGAGAGTGGAAACAATATGATAAGCTACATTATTGAGATCCATCTGTTGCAAGACATAGAAACGTCTCTGAGCATGGGATGTTTCGTAGGTTTCTTGTGCAGATACAAGGGGAATAGTGGCTACCGTCAGAGGGGTAACAGTGCTTAATAATGCTGCTTGTTCAGCAATGGTAGGATGAGCAAATACTTGTTTAATGGGCAAAGATTGCCCTAACTTTTCCTGAATTTTACTCACTAGAGAAATAGCTTTTAAGCTATGTCCTCCCAACTCAAAGAAGTTGTCACTAACCCCTATTTTGGATACCTGAAGAACATCTTGCCAAATCTGAGCTAAGAGGCTTTCTTTTTCATTTCTTGGGGCTATATAAGCAGATTCAATAATTGATGTCTCATCGGGGACGGGTAATTTTTTCCTGTCTATCTTGCCATTGTTATTTAAGGGAAAATCCGACAAGATGACAAAGGCAGAAGGCACCATATAAGCGGGCAGTTGCTGCTGTAAGAAACGGCGCAATTCTCCGATACCTAATGAGGGGTATTTCCTGACTATATAAGCGACTAACCGTTGATTGTCTGAGGTATCTTCTCGCAAAATAACTACGGCTTTTTCCACTTCAGAATGTGTCTCTAAAACTGCTTCTATTTCTCCTAATTCAATCCGTAATCCTCTCAGCTTCACCTGATTATCAATGCGCCCTAAAAATTCAATATTGCCCTCTGGAAGATAGCGAACTAAATCCCCCGTTTTATATAAAATACCCGAATTAAAAGGGTTAGAAATAAATTTTTCTTGAGTTAATTCCAGACGATTGAGATAACCCCGCGCTAACCCGACACTGCTAATATGTAACTCTCCAGGAACCCCAATCGGAAGCGGTTGTAAATTCTGATCTAAAATATAAATTTTTGTGTTAGAAATTGGCTTACCAATAGACGGGGATGAGGAGTTTCCTTCCTCATAATCGGGAACTAATCCTGAAGTGGTTACTACTGTATTCTCTGTTGGACCATAATTATTAATCAGCTTAAAAGGCATTGATACTGAAGGGTAATGATGGAGTTTATCCCCACCCGTTAAGATAATTCTGAGGGCTATATTTTCATCCCATTTTAAAGATAAAATCTTCTCAACTAGGGGAGTTGGTAAAAAGCTGACGGTGATTTCTTGGGCAATTAACCAGTCTCGCAAGTCCGGGGGAGATTGCATGATTTCAGGTTTAACTAAGACAAGACTCGCACCTGCTGTTAAACAGGGCCATAACTCCCAAACCGCAGCGTCAAAAGCACTTCTTGCTAGTTGAGTAATTTTGTCTAAAGGCGTAATTTCAAAAGCGTCTTGATGCCAACAAATTAAATTCATTAACCCCCGATGGCTAATTAATACTCCTTTGGGTTTTCCCGTTGAACCTGATGTATAAATAACATAGGCTAAATTCTCAGGAGTCGTTAGATTGAAGGGATTTTCTGGACTATAGGTAGCTATCTTTTCCCAATCCCTATCTAAACACAGTGATTCGGCACCAGTTTGGGGAAGAAAATCTCCTAAAGATTCCTGAGTTAACACCAAAGAAACCCCCGAATCTGAGAGGATATCCCCCAAGCGCTCGGTAGGATAATCTGCATCTAAAGGTACATAAGCTCCCCCGGCTTTTAATATCCCTAATAAACCGATGACCATCCCTAGGGAACGCTCCATAAAAATCCCGACCAAACTTTCTGGACCTACACCCTTATCTCGTAAACAGTGAGCTAACTGATTGCCCCGGTTATTTAACTGTTGATAGGTTAATTTTTGGTCTTCAAAAATAACCGCTATTCCCTGCGGATTCTGTGCAGCTTGTTCTTCAAATAATTGATGTAAAGACTTATCTAAAGGATAATCTGCCTCGGTATTGTTCCACTCTACTAATAACTGATGTTGCTCTTGTGTTGTCAATATAGGTAATTGTGTTACCCGTTGCCGAGTATCAGTAACAATCCCTGTTAAAATAGTCTGTAAATGTGCTGCCATCCGTTCAATCGTATCCTGAGTAAAACGGCTAGTATCATAGACTAACTGAATCAGTAACTCCTGTTTAGGAATAGCAACCACCGTCAAAGGATAATTAGTTTCCTCAAAATTCTCCACATCCTTAACCCTTAAGGATTGACGAGAATCTCTCGATAACGCTTCTCTAGGATAATTCTCAAAAACGACCAAACTCTCAAACAGGGGAACCCCCGGTGGAATATCACTTAATCTCTGTATTTCAGCCAGAGAAACATAAGCATAATCCTGAATTTCTGCTTGCTTTTGCTGTAATTCCTGTAACCAAGATAGCAATAAATCTGATTCTCTGATGGAGACTCGCAGCGGCAATGTATTAATAAATAATCCTACCCTATGTTCTACCCCTGATAAATCATGAGGGCGACCAGAAACCGTAACCCCAAATAAAACTTCTGACTCCCCACTATAGCGACTGAGAAGAATCGCCCAAGCGGCCTGTACTAGAGTAGATAAGGTCAGATTATGCTTTTGCGCCAAAGATTGCAGGTCTTTGGAGTGAGAAGCCGATAAATGACAGTTATACTCTTTATAAGTCGGCTTACCTTCAGATTTCATTAACTGGAGTCTGTCCACCCTCAGGGGGGTGGGAGTCATAAACCCTTCAAGAGTTCGCTGCCAAAAACTCTCAGCAATAGATGGGTTTTGCTCCTGTAACCAAACAATATAATCTTGATAAGGACGCGGCAAAGGAAGATGATAACTTTTCCCTTGAATACCTGCCTCATAAAACCCTAAAACTTCTTGATAAATAATAGGCATACTCCAACCATCCAGAATAATATGATGATGATTGCAGAGGAATTTATAAGTTTGGTCCGATAGTTGAATCATCAAGCAGCGCATTAAAGGAGCAACTTTGAATTCAAACCCTTGTTGACGCTCTGTTTGTAACAATAAATCTAAACGTTGTTGTTGCTCTGTGGGGGAAAGATTGCGCCAATCCTGATAATCCCAAGGCAAATCAACCTTTTTTCGCACAATTTGCAGAGGTTTTTCCCGTTTTTCCCAGAGAAATAGAGTCCTTAATACCGAGTGACGCTCTACAACTTTTTCCCACGCTTGCCTAAAAACTGTAAGGTTAATTTCTCCCTCCAGAGTAATTAGAGTTTGACTACAATAAATCCCTGAATCAGGAGTATAAAGACTATGAAAGAGCATCCCTTCCTGCATGGGGGAAAGAGGATAAATAGACTCCACATTTTTGGCGGGTTGATTTTTTGTGTCTGCCATGAAAGATTCTCCTTATTAGTCAATTTCTGCCAGAATATCGTCTAATTCCTGTTGATTCAAGTGCGCTACTGGAAAATCCGAGGGAGTGTAACCCCCAGCATCAGGAGATAAACAATGCTCAATCAATTTCAGCAAAGCTTCTTTATAGCTGCGCCCTAAATATTCTACCGTCGAACGTTCATAGATGAGATCGCTATAAGTCCAGTTTACTTGTAACTGTCCCTCTATAACTCTGGCCGTAATCTCTAATAAATGACTACGATGTCCCTTAAGACTGTGATTAGGCCCCTTAGACTCATCCGCTAATTTCCAATCCCCTTTTTGCAATCGTCCTTGCTCAAATTGACCTAAATAATTAAACAAAACTTCTCTGGCAGGAATTTCAGCTAATTGAGACTTAATATCAGCATCATCACTCAAATATCGCGAAATTCCATAGCCAATTCCCCTGTGAGGAATAGCTCGTAACTGTTCTTTAATAGATTTGAGCCGCTCACCGGGGTGATTTTCGGGGGGGAGTCGCAAAATAACCGGAAAAAGACTGGTAAACCAACCCACCGTCCTCGATAAGTCAACCTCACTGAACAAATCTTCTCGTCCGTGTCCTTCTAAATCAAGGGATATGGTCAAATTTTCTGTCCATTCTGTCAAAGTTTCCGCTAAAGCGGTTAACAAAACCTCATTAATTTGAGTGTTATAGGCAGCGGGGACTTTTTGCAAGAGGGTGCGGGTTTGTTCTTCATCTAGAGTCACCGTGACATCATTTGCCGTCGCTACTGTATTGTATGGTTTTCCAGCCTCGTCATCTACAGGTAAATTTCTCGCCTCTAACCAAGGTTGAGTTAACCAATAGTCTAATGGCTCTTTCGCTTTTTGCCCTTGTCCATAATCCCTCAAGAGAAGCGCCCAATCCTGAAAGGCTATGGTTTTAGGTGGAAGTTCTACATTCTCCCCCCTTTCTAGCTGTTGGTAAGTCATCAATAAATCTTCTAACAAAATTCGCCAAGATACACCATCAACCCCCAAGTGATGAATAATAATCAGTAACCGACTGGGTTGATAGGGTGCTAATTCAAATAGCACCGCCTTGATTAATAGTCCAGTAGAGAGGTTTAAACTTGCCTGTTGAGTTGTTGCCATTGCTAAGAGAGTTTCCCCTTGCTGAGATTGAGGAATAGAAGACAAATCAATCACTTCAAAAGGTACTTCCTCCGGCATTCCTTCATTGACTTGTTGCCATTGTCCTTCCTCCACAGTAAACCGTAACCGCAAAGCGTCATGATGTTCAATTAATTTTCTCAGAGATTGAGCTAACAAATCAGCTTTCAGGTGATGGGGAACTTCTAAGAGGACAGACTGATTAAAGTGGTGCATTTCAGCGCGATTTTGCTCAAAAAACCACAGTTGAATGGGAGTGAGAGGCACAATACCCGTCACTAAACCCTGTTTAGCTAATTCCGCTGTGGAATAATCGGCAACTGTAGCCAGTTCCGCAAGAGTAGGATATTCAAATATCTGTTTAGGGGTAATCTTCAACCCGGCTTGACGAGCGCGAGCGACAACCTGAATACTGATAATAGAATCGCCCCCAACTTCAAAAAAGCGGTCATAACGACTTACTTGTTTAATGCTGAGAACATCTTGCCAAATACTAGCCAAAATCTTTTCTTTCTGAGTATGAGGGGGAACAAAATCCTGCTCAGATGTGGAAGGTATCTCAGGGATGGGTAATCTGGAACGGTCAATTTTTCCATTAGGAGTCAGAGGGAGAGCTTCTAAGGAGACAAAAAGAGCCGGAATCATATACTCTGGCAATTTCTGTCCCAAGAAACGACGCAAATCCTCAGTATTTATCGGGTCATTTTCTGCCACTAGATAAGCGACTAATCTCTTATTCCGATAGGAGTCTTCCCAAACCTTCACCACCGCTTTCTTAACTTGGGGATAAGTCCCTAGAGTTGCCTCAATTTCTCCTAATTCAATGCGGAAACCCCGCAATTTTACCTGATTATCAGCCCGCCCCAAAAAATCAAGATTTCCATCGGGTAAATATCGGGCTAAATCTCCTGTTTTATAGAGTTTGGCATTGGGTTCATTACTAAAGGGATTGGAGATAAATTTCTCAGCGGTTAATTCAGGTTGATTCAGATAACATCGAGCTAACCCTTTACCCCCGATATATAAATCACCAATAGTTCCTAAAGGAACCGGTTGTTTAAAAGAGTCCAGAATATAAACTTCAGTATTGGCAATAGGTCGGCCGATACTCGGTTGTCCATGGTCTTTTTTAGGCACTAAGCTAAAAGTGGAATAAGTGGTATCTTCTGAAGGACCGTAGAGATTATAAACATTCTTAATGTTTTCCTGCTGGTAAAGCTTCTGGACTAATTGATTAGACAAAGCTTCTCCGGCGAGGTTTACCGTTTGCACAGTCTCAGGTATCGCCTCAATTTCCAGTAGTTGGGCGATCGCTGTAGGTACGGTATTAATTAATGTTACCTCTTTGGCTGCACTTAAACTAGGCAAATCTAGAACATTCTGGGCCAGAATAATCTTACCCCCCACAGCCAAGGGCAAAAATAGTTCAAATACTGACAAATCAAAACAAATAGAAGTAGAACCCAAAACCCCCGCTAATTCCTCACTGCTAAAGACTTCCTTGGACCAATTGAGTAAGGTTGTGGTGCTGTGATGCTCAATGACAACCCCTTTTGGTTTCCCCGTTGAACCGGAGGTATAAATCACATAAGCGCTATGACTAGAACTTACGGGTAAAGAGAGGTTTTCGGGACTTTCTAGGGCTATATTTCTGGCTTCTGCCTCTAATATCACCAGATTCCCTGGATAATTCCCTAATTTCTCTACTAATTTTGCTTGTGTTAGCAACAAGGAAACTTGACCATCTTCTAAGATAACATTGAGGCGTTCAGTTGGATAAGCTGGATCTAAAGGTACATAAGCTCCCCCTGCTTTGAGAATGGCTAATAACCCTATAACCATCTCAGGAGTCCGTTCTAGGCAAATTCCCACCAAAGCTTCAGATTTTACCCCTTTTCTCGCTAAATATCGCCCCAATTGATTCGCTTTTTCATTTAATTGACGGTAGGTTAATTGTTCATTTTCTGTAATAATAGCGATTGCGTCAGGACTGCGCTTAACTTGCTCCTCAAACAATTGATGAATACACCCATCCGGATAGTGAACCTCAGTATCATTCCATTCTTTTAATAATTGATGTTGTTCTTGCTCAGAAAGTAAACAACAAGTTTCATAACGTTCTAACCCTTCCGTTGCCATAGCGATGAGAGTTTTCTCGTAGTATCCTCCGATTAACTCCATCTGCTTTTCCCCTAGATAATTCCCATCATATTTAAGGGTAAGTTCTATTTGAGATGAAAGGGGATGAAGACTAAAATTAGCTAACAATGTAAAATTAGTTTGATTAAAAAACTTCCCTCCTAAGACCTCTAAATCTTTCACACCGATGATACCTTGATAAACATGGAAATGAATAAAATTAAAAGCCGTATCAAACAAAGGTTGACCTGATTTTTGTAACTCAGCGAGGGGATATCTTCGCCAAGATAAGCATTCTCTTTCAACATCAAAAGCTTGCTTAACTAAATCGCTCCAAGTACCGCCAGATAACTCTAAACGTAGGGGCAAAGTATTCAAAAATAAACCTAATATCTTTTCTCCATCGGCTGCTTCTAACCGTCCATTAGAGACTAAACCCGTAATAATATCCCTTTGATTATTCAGTAAACTTAATACCCGAAAATGAGCCGCTAATAAAACACTTTTTAGGGGAACTCCCAGTTGTTTACCGAGTTGTTTTAATCCCTGAGATACCTGACTAGATATAGGAACTAACCAATCCCAATCTTGATTAACTCGATTAGATTTCGACCACTGAGGAAGTTTGGTCAGCGTCACATCTCTGAGTTTTTCTTGCCAATAATTCTGGCATTCTGGCGATTGAATAGTTTTCTTTTCTAAGGCGACAAAATCCCTAAAACTGAGAGCGGGAGTTGGAGAGAGAGGGAGAACTTTTTTGTCGAGAAGATAGAGATACTGTTGTAACAATTCTGTGAGCAACGAAGCTACACTCCAACCATCTAAAATAGAGTGATGAAAACTGAAAGTTAGGTTAAAGTTATCCTGACTGCGGCGATGGAGATGAAAGCGAAATAAAGGAGGACTATTCCAGTCAAAAGTGCGGATTTTTTCCCGCTCAATCCAATCATCAATAGCCGTATCTTGTTCAGAAGGAGATAAATGGGTTAGGTCATCTAATCCTAAAGGAACATCGATTTTTCTGTGAACTAATTGTAGGGGTTCTTGATATTCAAAGAGTGCGAAACTGGTTCGTAATACTGGGTGACGCTGGACAATCTCCTGAATAGCACTATGTAAAGCTGGAAAACTAAAATCAGCACGAATATGATAGGTAAACACATCATGGTACACCGATAGATTCCCCTGATATTCACTATGAAATATCATCCCCAATTGTAGAGCAGTTAGAGGATAAGCATCCTCCACTTCCTCCGGTAAATTGAGGCGAACTTCTTGAGAAATTAAACTAAAAACTTCCGTTTTTTCAGTCCCTAAAGTATCAATTTCATAGCTAACGCAATTGGCCAATTCTTGAATGGTTTGATGTTGCAATAATTGGGGTAAGGAAAAATGAAAACCCATTTGTCGCGCCTTAGCGATCACTTGTATTCCCCGAATCGAATCCCCCCCAAGTTCAAAAAAATTATCGTGAATACCAACCTCTTCGATGCCCAAAACTTCAGCCCAAATCAGTGCTAAAATTTCCTCAAGAGGGGTACAAGGTGCGACAAAATTCTCCGAATTCCTGAAACTGTTATAGCTTGGAGAGGGTAGGGCGCGACGGTCAATTTTTCCACTATTTGTCAGAGGAATAGCATCCAATTGCACAAAGGCATGAGGTATCATGTATTCTGGGAGTTGCTTTTGCAGATAACTCCGCAGTTGGGGAATCAGTTTACTGTTTAACTTAGACCTTAAAGGGTGATTTGCATAAAGTTGCCATTCAGGTTTTGCGGTGTGGGTGGGGGTAAAAGCGATGTAATTTCTACGGGAATTTTCCAGCGGGGAAAAAATCACATCGTAACGGTCCGGAGTATCCGACCAAGTTACCCAAACCGAAAGGGATAAATCCTCAGCTAAAGCCGAAAAATCTTCAGGTTCTACGGCATTTTCTGGGATAATTTCCGATTTAATAGCTTGAAATTCTTCGGTCGTCCCAAAGTCTTGAGAATTTCTGAACAATTCCACACTTTTTAAAGGTCGAAACAAGCGAGAATTAGGGACACCTATCACCCTTAACCCCTCAGATGTCCCCAGTTGATTTCTTACCTCAGATAAAGTCAGCTGCTGTTCAGTCCAGTTTAATTCTGGAAAGTCGGTGCTAAAATCCAGAATCGTTTCAATCCGCAGAACAACATTATAACGGAATTGAGTTAATTCGTTGTGGTGTTGACCTCTCTCTAGATGAATCTCGACTTCAGTAATCTGAGGAAAATAGGACTGAATTGCTCTAAAAAAATCCGGGTCAATGAATAACTCATTTTCTTGCTCAATTTTTCTCTGTACACGCTGTTTAAAATCCTTAATCGAATCCTCAGGGTTAGCCTTATAAAGTTCTACATCAGCGTGAAAAGCTTCCATGAGTTGCAAGTTTCGCACATCTCCAAGGAAAATACACCCCCCCGGAGTTAGTACCTTGATAGCTCCCTCTAAAACCCGCAATAAGTAATCTATATGGGGGAAATACTGCACAACCGAGTTAAGGATAATTGTATCGAATCCTTCTGACTCCAAACCCTCAAAATTATCGGCTGTGCTATGCAATAGCCTGACTTGCTCTAGCTTCGGCCCTTCTTGATTAATTCGCTGAATATGGTCTAAGGCAACGGATGAGATATCGGTTCCCCAATAACACTGGCAATGGGGAGCAACTTGGAATAATATTAACCCGGTTCCACAACCTATTTCCAGAACTTTTTTCGGTTGTTGAGCGAGAATAACCTTAACTTTATCATCTAGCCATTCTCGCATCTGAGCAACCGGGATAGGTTCCCCCGTGTAACTACTATTCCAGCCAACAATATTAAATATCCCTTGAGAATCTGTCGATGTTTGCCTGTAAATTTGGTTATAGAGGCTTTGCCATTGCTCGATTTGCTCATCGAATAATTGCCCTTTTTCTGAAGTCGCCAAGAGTTCCCCCTCTTGAGACTGACCCACAACATAAGCAATTAGTGTTTTACTCCCTGTTTCTGTCTCCGATGCAATGACTACCGCTTGCTCAACTGCTGGATGTTGACTGAGTATAGTTTCAATTTCCCCAAGCTCAATCCGGAAACCTCGAATCTTAACTTGATGGTCAATCCGCCCTAAAAACTCAATATTTCCATCGGGTAAATACCGGGCTAAATCTCCCGTTTTATATAATTTTGCCCTAATTTCTCCCCCTATTCCTGCTTCCACCTTAGCAAAAGGATTAGGGATAAATTTCTCGGCCGTCAATTCGGGACGATTGAGATATCCACGAGCTAAACCTATGCCACCAATATGTAATTCTCCCACAATCCCTATAGGAACTGGTTGTAAATCCGGATTAAGAATATAAATCTGAGTATTGGCAATTGGTTGACCAATACTCACTAGAGCTTTTTGATTCTCCGGCAAACAGGGCCAGTAAGTCACATCAATCGCCGCCTCAGTCGGACCGTAGAGGTTGTGAAGTTCACAGTCAAAATGCTCAAAAAAGCGTTGTGTTAAGTCTAATGGCAGAGCTTCTCCACTACAGAAAACCCGCTTGAGAGAACTACATCCTTTTAGCTCTGGTTCTTGCAGAAACACCCGCAACATGGAGGGGACAAAATGAAGGGTAGTGATTTGCTGCTTTTGGATCAATTGTATTAAATAGGTACTATCTTTATGACCTTCGGGTTTTGCTACTACTAGGGTTGCACCCGCTAATAAGGGCCAAAAGAATTCCCAGACTGAAACATCGAAACTAAAAGGGGTTTTTTGTAAAATGCCATCACTCTTAGTTAACTGATAAGTATCCTGCATCCACAACAAACGATTCCTAATCCCCTTATGATTATTCATTACGCCTTTAGGCTTACCTGTGGATCCCGAAGTATAAATAACATAGGCTAAATTTTCCCCCGTTACGCCACTGTCACAATTGTTCTGACTTTCTTGAGAAATTGCTGGCCAATCTGTATCCAAAGCAACAACAATTCCCCGGTATTCCCCCAACAATCCCCGCAGCGATTCCGCAGTAATGATCACTTTTACCCCAGTATCTTCTAATAGATAACTTAGGCGTTCTTGAGGATAATTAGGTTCTAAGGGGACGTAAGCTCCTCCAGCTTTCAAAACAGCCAATAATCCTACTACCATTTCTAAGGAACGCTCTAGATAAATTCCTACTAATTCCTCTGGTTTTACTCCTAATTTTTGTAGGTAATGACCAAGTTGATTGGCTTTTTCATTTAATTCTTGATAAGTTAATTCTTGATTTTCAAAAATGACCGCCACTCTCTCAGGGTAAAGTTTGGCTTGCTCTTCAAATAGCTGATGAATCCATTGCTTTTCAGGATATTCAATGGCCGTATCATTCCAATCTCTCAGCAATTGTTCTCGTTCTTCGGTCGTTAATATATCAATTTCTGACAAATCTATATCGGGATTAATCGTCACTGTTTCTAAGATTTCTAGGTAATGTCCTAGCATTCTCTCGACAAAATCTCTGGGAAATTTATCTTTAATAAAAGTGACAGAAACACCACTATCATCCGCTGCTATGGCAAAAACTAATTGAAACCGATTTAACGAAGAAATGTCGGCGCACAGTCCTTCTTTGATCACAGCAACGTCAAAAATATTCTCTAGATTTCCTCCTCTTGCTGCCAAGGTTTTGACTAAACTATCCAGCGCATAGTTTTGATGGCGATATCCTTCTTGTAAATCTTTACGAATGATTCTTAGTAAATCTTTAAATGAACTAAAATTATGTTGATTGAATCGGCAAAATATCAGGCTATCTAATGTTTGTGTATTCAAAGCTGCTGTAGCCGTGGCAAACTCGACTTGAGCAGTGTATTTAAACATTAAAACCTGAACAACAGCCAGATGAAATGCTAAATTATTAACAGAATTATTTGCAGTTAAACTGTTGATTTTTTCCTGTAAATCTGTCGAGATGACCTCAAGAACGCTATCCTGCTCCCTGGTTTTATTCTGACTTACATTACCAAATAGAGTGGTTACTGGATCTATTTCTTGAAGTTGCCGAATTTGGTAATCTATTGAAACCAGATGTGCTTCCATTGCTGTTCTAACTTTTTCCCTAAATAGTGGTTGATGGCGGTATTCAGAGTCATGGGGTACAATGCTTTTTCCCCGTTGCCTTAAAGCGATAATTCCTGTCTCTGACGAGTGGGATTATTGCTATATGAACTACAGGAAACCCGACTACGGCTAAGGTCAGGGTTTCTGTCGCTTCTGCAAAATTGTTCTGAGCCTCGACATTGTAGCATACTAAACGACATTCTGCACATCTCCATATACTTTTACAAATTTTTACATTCCTTGGGATGTTTTGACAAAAAATCTTCACTGTAGAAACCACTGAACCCAATAAATTAGTAAAAATTATTAATTGAATATTAAGAAGTGCAAAAAGTGTGACATTTAAAGATACAATTGCGCGAGACCAGCAGAGCAGAGCTTAGGATGCCACACCCCATAAACGTTTATTGCAGATGTCTATTGACAATTACTACCTTGATCAGGTACGATTAGCTGTCTGGTCGTAATAGCTGAAGGGGTGACAACGAGGTTGAAGTTTAAGTGAGGTGGGGGAAAAATTTCCTCACTGTGAGCCATCAAATTAATCGACTTACTCGGCAAAAACCAAATTCCCTCGTTATCTTTTGGCGAAAGTCTCAAGCTTTTTCCCTAAACCCGACACTCTACACCCTGTTTCACTTTCCATCTGCTTGTCACCCCGTCAGTCGCAATAATTATTCTTTTCCAAGTCGATTCTAACAATATGGACTTTCAAGATAAAAAGAACTTATCCGAAAACGACCAATCAATCCAAGCTAGAGTTTTTAAAGCTCTTAGTGAAGCTAAAGAAAAATTAAAAGCTTTCGAGTCTCAACAAAGGGAACCCTTAGCTATCGTGGGTTTAGGTTGTCGTTTCGGTCATAATATTGCGACACCTGAATCCTTCTGGTCTTTCCTCAAAGCGGGTAAAAATCACCTCAGAGAAATACCTAAGGAGCGCTGGAACCAGCAGGATTTTTATGATTCAGATCGGAATAAAGTGGGTAAAATCTATGTTTCTCAGGGGGGGTTTCTCGATGATGTCTCCCAGTTTGATGCCCATTTTTTCGGAATTGCTCCCAAGGAAGCCGTCGCTATGGATCCTCAGCAAAGGTTGCTTTTAGAGGTAGCCTATGAAGCTTTGGAAAATGCAGGAATGGCAACAACGACGGCTAGAAGGGGAAAAACAGGGGTTTTTATCGGGATTACCAACAATGACTATGCCCGTATTCTTACCTCAAATGAGGACTATAATGCCATCGGAGCCTATCATATTTCGGGTAATCATACTAACGCGGCAGCTGGGCGTATTTCTTACCTTTTAAATCTTAATGGTCCGAGTTTGGCAGTAGATACCGCTTGCTCTTCCTCCTTAGTCGCTGTTCATCTCGCTTGCCGTTCCTTACGTTCCCAAGAATGCAGACAAGCTTTAGTCGGAGGAGTGAACTTAGTTTTAACTCCAGAAGTCGTCATCGCCTTGTGCCGCAATCAGATGTTGGCCCCAGATGGCCAATGCAAAACCTTTGACGAAAGTGCCGATGGGTTTGGAATCGGCGAAGGTTGCGGAGTCATCGTCTTAAAAAGACTCAGTGACGCTCTTGAAGATGGTGATCACATTTGGGCCGTGATTCGAGGGACCGCAGTCAACAACGATGGAGCCAGTGGCGGCTTTACCGTTCCTAATGGGCCCGTACAGAGCGAATTAATCAGAGAAGCTCTAGCTGACGCTCGTTTAGATGCCGAGGCGATCGATTATGTTGAAGCTCACGGTACAGGCACATCTTTGGGAGATCCCATCGAAATTAAAGCCATAGCCGAGGCATTATGCGTCAATCGTCGGAAATCTAACCCTTTATTAGTCGGTTCTCTCAAAACTAATTTAGGTCATCTGGCGGCGGCGGCCGGAATTTCAGGATTAATTAAAACCGCATTATCGCTACACTACCGTGAAATTCCGGCTCATCTAAATCTTAAAAAACCCAATCCTCATATTAATTGGGATGCCTTACCGATTAGTATCGTCACGCAAAATTGTCCTTGGAATGTTAACAATGGCAAGCTCAAAGCGGCTGGAGTCAGTTCTTTTGGAGCATCGGGAACCAACGCTCATGTTATTTTAAGTGAACCGCCTCAACCGCAAACCCAAACCCCAAAAATATCCCCCATTCTCGTTACTTTCTCGGCTAAGGAACCCGAACGTTTACGTCTTTTTACGACTCAATTTGTGGATGAGCTTGAGCAGAAAACATCTCTCAACGTCAAGGACATTGCCCTATCTTTAAATACTGGTCGTTTTCCCCATAAACATCGTCTCGCTCTTTTAGTTTCTAATCAAGAGAATCTGCGCCAAGGCATTCAGGCTTTTCTCAAGAGCAATGGGGATGAAAAGCAATTTCAAAATATTCAAAATAATAGCTTCGACATCATTTATGGACAAGCGCAAAGCCATCCTAAAGTTGCTTTTCTCTGCAATGACGAGGAAGAAATTAGTCCAGAAATCATTGAAAACCTGATCAATAATGAG
>NZ_JADEXI010000686.1:0-2271 GCF_015207185.1 Microcystis sp. LEGE 08355
CCCAACCCCTAATTGACTAACAAGAGGTTAAATACTATGTCTAACAACAATTCTGAACGAGTAGTGCGTCGTGGTCGAGTTTTTCCGGAGATTCAATCTACAGAGGAAGAAAAGGCCAAACATCGCGCCCGACAATTAGAATTTTATCATCGTTGTTGGCCGATTTTTCAGAGTTTACAGCCCCGGTTAATGAAACATTATTATGGTTGGTACATTGCGATCGAACCCGATAGCGGCGATTATTTTATCGATCCCGATCAAGAAGTGGCCAGTAAAAAAGCAAGGGCAAAATATCCCGACAAAATCCATCATATCTTTGGCATTAATGAAACTGGAGTTAGTGGCAGAATATGATTGAAGGGAGATTTGGAACCAAAGGACAAATTTATTTTGATATCGATTTAGTTGGCGATGATGGATTGATTCTACCCGCAGAAGTCATGCTGGATACGGGTTTTACCGAGTTTTTAGCCATAAATAGTCAAGATGCTGACAGTCTTGATTGGCGTTTTTTGCGACAAAATAAATTGATAACCGCTCAAGGAGAAGCATTTTTTGATATATATTTAGGCAGAGTAAGAATTGATGGTCAAGAATACGAAATTCCCGTCTTTGCAGGGGAGGCAATTAAGGAGATTTTGTTAGGTTCGCGGTGGCTAAAACAATTTATCTTAGTAGCTAATTATCAACAAACACAGGTGACATTAGGATAATGACAAAAAAGGCGATTATTTTACTTTCCGGGGGATTAGATTCAGCGACAACAGCAGCGATCGCTCTAGCTGCTGGTTATCAATTAATTGCCCTTTCCTTTCGTTATGGACAAAGACACGAGCGGGAATTAGCAGCGGCGAAAAAAATTGCTAATTTCCTCAATATTAAAGAACATCATCTGATCGAAGTCAATCTATCTTTGTGGGGAGGTTCCGCTTTAACGGATCAATCTATAGCTATTCCCCAAGAGGGAATTAACCCAGATATTATCCCGATTACCTATGTGCCGGGGAGAAATACAGTTTTTATTTCGATCGCTCTTTCTTTAGCGGAAGCAAGGGAAGCGGAGGCGATATATTTAGGAATTAATGCGGTGGATTATTCTGGTTATCCCGATTGTCGTCCCGAGTATTTAGATGCCTTTCAAACTTTAGCTAATTTATCATCGAAAGCGGGTTTAGAAGGGAAAGCACCCCAATTAATTGCCCCTTTGGTGATGGATAGTAAGGTAGATATCGTCCGTCGTGCCGTTAGTTTAGGGGTTCCCATTGCTGATACTTGGTCTTGTTATCAAGGAGAAGTTGAACCCTGCGGTTTATGCGATTCCTGTCGCATCAGAGATCAGGCTTTAATTGAGGCTGGTTATCCCGAATTAGCTACTTCCTTCTTGAAACAGTCAGGAAAAGGAGGCCGATAGTGAAAAATGGAGATAATCTAGGCAATTAAATGTTCAATGAGGATTTTACTGCCGATTAATATTAAAACTAAACCGCCGAGAATTTCCACCTTTTGACTAAATAAATTACCGAATTTATGCCCGATAAAAACAGCTATAAAACATAAAGCAAAGGTAATAGAACCGATGACAGTGCAAGCTAAAAGTAAGGGAGTTTTAATCATCGATAGACCCAAACCAACTACTAAAGCATCGATGCTAGTAGCGATCGCTAATCCGATTAAAGTATAGGAATCTAGAGGATTAAATTTTTTTTCCTCGTCATCATTTTGAACAGCTTCGTAGATCATTTTACTGCCGATCGCCCCTAAAATAATAAAAGCGATCCAGTGGTCAAAAGAGGCGAGGAACTCGCGACAAGTTAGACCGATACCCCAACCGATCATCGGCATAATCGCTTGAAATCCGCCAAAAAACAAAGCAATTTTCAAAGCCTTATTAACATGAATATGACGAATCATCAGGCCACTGGTCAGAGAAACGGCCACGGCATCGGCGGCTAATCCCACGGCAACAAAGGAAGTGGTTAAAAGTTCGAGTGAAGTAAACATCTATAGTTGTTTATCCTTTAATTTCCCCCTATCTTAACTAATTTTTACCCAGAAAACTTTCATATTTCTATCATGATCCTCTCATTTATCTATCATTTCTCTAACCTAAGTAGGTAGGCGTTAAAAGTTGTCAGATGCCCCCCTTATCAAGGGGGGATTAAGGGGGGACTAAGGGGGGATCGAACCTAAAATCCATTTTTAATTTAATTATAACCAGCTACTTAATTAGTGAGCGGATCGAATTGAAAAGGTTTAAAACCACATTACTGG
>NZ_JADEXI010000687.1:0-2268 GCF_015207185.1 Microcystis sp. LEGE 08355
GGCAAAAAGTTTTTCGGTGGGGGCAGGGTGTGGGGTGTGGGGAGCTTTTTCAGTAAACAGTAAACAGTAAACAGTAAACTAAAAACTCACATCTGATAACTGATAACTGATAAGTAGGTGGGTGGAATTAAATATAAGATGAACGTAGGTTGGGCTTCGGCCGTGAGCTTTTGCCGAACGGTTGAAGTATGAAACCCAACGCCCGATTATGTTACGCTACCGCTAACCCATCCTACAAATAATTGTGCCTCCCTACTTAACTGATAACTGATAACTGATAACTGATAACTGATAACTGAAAATGTCTGCATTTATTGAAGTCGATCACATTGATAAGGTTTTCCCTCTCCCCGATGGCCGTCAATATATCGCCCTAAAAAATATCGATCTCAGCGTTACTAAAGGGGAATTTATCTCTTTAATCGGTCACTCCGGTTGCGGGAAATCCACCCTCTTAAATATGGTCGCCGGACTCGATCGCCCCACGGTGGGGGGGGTGATTTTAGAGGGAAGAGAAATTCAAGACCCCGGTCCCGATCGCATGGTGGTCTTCCAGAATTATTCTCTGCTGCCGTGGTTAACCGTCCGGGAAAACATCGCCCTAGGAGTTAACCGTGTGCTGCGTCATCTGCCGGCCGCTGAACGCAAAAGTGTCATCGAACATAGTATCGATATGGTACACCTGCGCCATGCCGCCAACAAACGACCGGGAGAATTATCGGGAGGCATGAAACAACGGGTAGCGATCGCCCGCGCCTTAGCCCTACGGCCAAAAGTCCTGCTACTCGATGAACCCTTTGGGGCGCTGGATGCGTTAACCAGAGGCAATTTACAGGAACGTTTGATGGAAATCGTCGAGGAAAGCCACGTTACCTGTATCATGGTCACGCACGATGTGGATGAGGCGCTATTATTATCCGATCGAGTGGTGATGTTAACCACCGGTCCGGAGGCCCATATCGGTCAGATTCTCGATGTTCCCATTCCCCGGCCCCGGCATCGTTTAGAAGTAGTTAACCACCCTAGTTACTACTCCCTCCGTAACGAGATCGTTTATTTCCTCAACCAACAGAAGCGATCGAAGAAAGTCGGTCAACCCACCGGATCGGTGACGGTGATCGGCCAAGCTACCAGATTGAAAACCAATCCTACCATCGGTTTTATCCCCCTCACCGATTGCGCCCCGATTATTATTGCCAAAGAGAAAGGTTTCTTCGCCGAGGAAGGATTAGAGGATGTTATCCTGCAACGGGAACCCAACTGGAAAGCGCTCGCCCAAGGGGTGGCTACCGGTCGTCTCGATGCGGCCCAGATGGTGGCGGGAATGCCCCTGAGCATGACCATTGGGGCCGGCAATAAGCCCTCTGTCCCGGTGATTAGTGCTTTGGTACTCAGTCGCAACGGTAACGCCATCACCCTCAGCAATAAATACAGGGAATTGGGGGTAGAAAAACTGGAGGACTTAAAGGAGGCCGTCCTGCAAAGTCCCGATCTCGCGTTGCGAGCGCGTTGCGACCAAATCGCCACTTTCGGCATGGTTCACCCCGCCTCCATGCACAATCTGCTGTTACGCTACTGGTTAGCTAGTGGCGGCATCGATCCCGATAGTGATGTGAATTTAACCGTAATTCCGCCGCCTCAAATGGTTTCCCTACTAAAAGCGGGTAAGATCGACGGTTATTGTGTGGGGGAACCCTGGAACTCCTACGCCGTTCAGGAAAAATTAGGCTACGTTATCGCCACCGATCTTGATATTTGGCCCGGACACCAGGAAAAAGTCCTCGGGGTCAAGGAAACTTGGGCGGCGAAACATCCCGAAACCCATATCGCCATGGTGAAAGCTTTAATTAAAGCCTGTGAATACTGCGATGATCAGCGTAATCGAGAAGAAATCGTCAATATTCTCAGTCAGCCCCAGTATGTGGGCGTGGATAGCGCAATTATCCGCCCCGGTTTCCTCGATGGTTATGATCGCGGTTTAGGAACTGCCCCCGAAGCCCTATTCCGATTTAACCAGTTTTACGTCGATCAAGCTAACTGTCCGGGCCGGAGTGAGGCCCTATGGACCCTAACTCAGCTTGCCCGTTGGGGTTACGCGCCTTTCCCTCGCAACTGGGTGGAAGTGATTGAACGCGTCCGTCGTCCCGATCTGTTTGGCGAAGCTTGCCGATCCCTGGGCCTTCCCGATTTGGAACCCAATCGCCACAGTTTTGCCCTCTTTGATCATCTTATTTTCAATCCCGACGATCCGATCGGCTATCTGGAGCC
>NZ_JADEXI010000688.1:0-2268 GCF_015207185.1 Microcystis sp. LEGE 08355
CTTCTAAAGCTTGTAACTCCAGTTTAGCTGCTTCGAGACGAGCGCCGAGACTGTCCTTTTCGTCGGTTATGTCCGCCACTTGAGCGACGGTTTCTTGCAGTTTTATAGTTAAATTGTCGCATTCTTGCCCTAAAGAGAGCGATCGAGTTTGACTTGCGGCTAAATCTTCGCTGAGAGACTTTTTTTGCTGCTCTAACCCGCTAATTTGACCCTGTAAGCTGGCTATTTCTTGCTGTCCTTGCTCATACTGTTCTGTTTGGTGAGCTAGATTCTGTTCTAAGGTTTGAATTTGACCTTGCAAGCTGGGAATTTGGGCGGCTAAATCGCTTAATTCTCGGTTTTTATGCTCTAAATCGGCCACTTTCGCCCTTAATTCTTCGGCTTTTTCTAGCTCTTGCTGTAAGAGAGCTTTATCCTGTTCTAGGGTCTGAATTTGACTAGAGAGAGAGGTGGTCTGTTTTTTAGTCAAATCAAATTGACGGTTAATTTCACCTTTTTGCTGCTCTAAAGTTTGAATCTGTGCCTCTAGGCTAGTAATTTGGGCTTTTTCTGCCTCTAACTGCTCCATCAAACCCACTTTCTCCGCTTCTATGTCCTTAGCGGTGGTTTTCAGTTGTTCGATTTCACTCTCACCTATTTGCACAGCTTGCTGGAGGGACTGGAGAGAATTTTCTAAATCCGTAGCTTTGTGCTGTAATTGGGCGGAATGTTGTTCTATGTGAATTATTTTGGCGTGCAGCTGCTGATTTTCGTCTTTTAACTCTGATTGCGCCACGTCTAAACCCTTGACTTGAACCAACAAATCTGAGTTACTTTGCTGTAATTGCGCTTGTGCGGCTAAAAGGGCGGTATTTTTGCTGACGAGACCAGAGCGCGACCAGAGGAATAGTCCTCCGAAAACAGCACTTAAACCTAATCCTTCATAAATTAATTCGTTGAGCATATCTACCCTCCTAGACAAGCGAAAAACAGTCACCTAACCGAACTGATGCTGCAATTTTGGTTATAGACCTACATCTCTACTTATATCAGTTACGGGGTGCATTCGGGGGAAGGGCAGGGAAAAAGTCACTTCTTTCCTCCCGGTGTAAAAAGGTGATTTAGCTATTCGCGTTATGCTAATTTGTACCTGATCCCATTCTTGGGTGATTTCCAGGTCAATTTCTTCCTGATGATCAAAATAGTAGCCCATGGCCGCAGGAGCTATGGTTGATAATTATCCATTGACCGCGATCGCCTTTTGACCTTTGACCCCTTCCCCTTGAACTGCGATCGCTGATTTGTTGATAGTCAATAATTGATTGAAAAAACACGGATGAGAAGCTAGGGACATTTCTTCTCCGCCAAGTCGCTAGAATGGGACTAGACTTCTCAAGCTTGAAGAATCTTCCTATGTCAGACGCTGTAACGATCGCCGATATTTACAAGTTATTTGAAAGAACTGAAGCCCAATTTGCCGAGTTTCAAAAGGAAGCTGATCGCCGCAGTGCCGAAGCTGATCGCCGCAGAGAGGAAGCTAATCGCACGATGGAAGAATTAAAAAAACAGGTACAAGAAACGACCAAAGCTGTTAATAACCTAACAACGCGCTGGGGCAGATTCGTTGAAGAAATGGTAGAGCCTGCGGTCGTGCGTTTATTTCAGGAACGGGGCATTGATGTCACCCAAACGATGAGTCGCTTGAAAAGTAAGCGTCCTGGGGCGGCAATGGAGATTGATATTGTGGCGGTGAATGGGAGCGAGTTGGTGGCGGTGGAATGTAAATCTCGACTGTCGAGGGATGATGTAGATGATTTTGTCAGCCGATTACAGCGATTTAAGGTTGCTTTCCCCCAATTTCGAGAGTTTCGGGTTTATGGGGCAGTGGCAGGCATTGAAATTGATCAGGGGATAGATGTCTATGCTTATCGGCGGGGTTTGTTTGTGATTAAGCAGTCGGGGGAAACGGTTAAAATTATCAATGATGCTCAGTTTCAACCTTTGGGTTTTGCTGAAGGCGTTTAATCTCTTTTTTAAGAAGGCGTAATTTTGCGATCGCCCTTTTTAATTAATAATGAATAGTTGATAATTATCCATTATCAGAAGTCATTTTAGAAACCATCATGGAAATAAAAAATATTAAACAAAAATCAAGAATTTTAATCGACAAATTGCCAGATAAGTGGGTGGGTGGAATTAAATATAAGATGAACGTAGGTTGGGCTTCGGCCGTGAGCTTTTGCCGAACGGTTGAAGCATGAAACCCAACGCCCGCTCATGTTACGCTAC
>NZ_JADEXI010000689.1:0-2266 GCF_015207185.1 Microcystis sp. LEGE 08355
ATCATGAATTGTCCCTACATTTTCGGAGTATAAATCATGAATTGTCCCTACATTTTCGGAGTATAAATCATGAATTGTCCCTACATTTTCGGAGTATAAATCATGAACTATCCCTACATTTTCGGAGTATAAATCATGAACTATCCCTACATTTTCGGAGTATAAATCATGAATTGTCCCTACATTTTCGGAGTATAAATCATGAACTATCCCTACATTTTCGGAGTATAAATCATGAACTATCCCTACGTCTGGCTCTTCTCGACTTTGTGTGATAAATTTAAATTATATAAGAGCGATCGATCTTTGTGTCCTCTGTGTCTCTGTGGTTCCTTCCACTCACTGCCCTAAGACTGTATCTTAGAATACATTTTACCCACCAAACCCAAGAGATCCCACTGACCACCTTGCACCCCTACAAGGTTTCATCGGGATTAATGCCTAATTCTCTTAATCTTGCCGTTAATTGCTCAATTTTTTGTAAAGCCAGTTCTTTTTGTTGTCTTTCATATTCCTTTTGTTGTAAAGCCAGTTCTTTTTGTTGACGTTCAGATTCTTTGGCCTGTTTCTCCAGAAGAGCGGCTTCCTCAGGTGTTGGGATTAACTGACCCCTAGGACTAAAATAACGCAATTTATCGGCGTAGATCCCTAAATATAAGCCCAATTCTTCACTCCATAACCAACCTTGCTGATTGGGTTCAATCGGTTGATATTTTCCCCTAATTAACGTATATCCTTCAAACTCTAAACTATAGGGGTCAAACCAGAAATAATCAGGAGTCCTAAATGTATTTTGATAAATTTCTTTCTTTTCTTCCCTATCAGTCTTAGCGGTACTTTCAAAAGAGGATTTCTATAATCACATTAGGATATTTTCCCTCTTCTTGCCATACTACCCAACTTTTCCGGTTTTGGTTTCTAGTTGTTCCCAATACTACAAAAAAGTCGGGTCCTCTAAAGTATTCTGATTTTTTCTGATTGGGACTGTAGTAGATGGTTAAATTCCCGGTTGCAAAGTAATCTTCTCTATCTTGCCATAACCATTCTAGGCATTTTATCAATAAAATAATCTGAGTTAGATGTAAATTACTTTCCAATGGCGGTTCATCACTCCAAAATTCGCCCTTGGGGAAGATTATCTCATCTTTTTGGGCGGTTTGGCTAGGGGATAGGGGTTGAGTTGTAGTCATGGTTATCTGCTATGAATAATAAGCTGTCCGTGTATTTAAACTGCTTGTTGAGATGAGACAAGGGGCAACAGTAAAGGTATTGGCTAAGATTCAGCTAATCTAAGGATAGGCGGTTAAAATGCGTCTTAGCCTATTATTTGTGTTAATCTCATCTTTACAGATCAAAACCCTCAATCGTCTAAGGAGACAATGGCCGCCAATTCTCGGAATAAATCGCCCGTTTTTCTCGGCTGTTCCGGCAGGATCGCTATTTTTTGCCTCTTGATGTTACTATCGGCGGCAATAGGCTGGTTAATCGGAAAACAGTGGGTTAAACACAGCAATCAACCCCAAACCGTTAAACCCGTTTTTGCCACGGAGGAAAATAATTTTAATTCTGCCACAGATCCGGCATGGCAACGGAAAGCCGAGATGAGAAAGCGCCGTCTAGAGTTGGGAATTGATGGTCAGTTTTTTAAAAATCTCGTCAATGAATTGTTTAACCTCCGCTATGGGGATATCAAAGAGGAAAAACAGAAACAGGAACAAAGAGATATTTTAGCAGCAGAAATCCTCGATCGCTTAGAACGTCTCGATTCTGGCACTAGAGAAGCATTAGGTAGCTACGACGAGCAACAGCGAGAAAAATGGCGAGAACAAGTGAATCAGTTACGTCTAAGCAGTAGAGTCCTTAATTTACTCACTGATACTGCTTTTTTTCAGCTATTTCCCGAATTGACAGAAAGACCAAATTTTGATAGCGGCTTAGGTCAACTATGGAGTGGTTTGGCCTGGAATCAGTTACAATCTTTACAGTCTGGCCTATCCTACCAAGCGATCGAAAGTTTAGACGCGGGGGGAGAGGAAGTTATCGAGGCAATTCTCAGCGAGGGACAAGGAAAAGCCTATGCAATAAAATTGCGTTCCAGTGATCGGTTAGACTTAAATTTAGAGACGGAAGGCGAAGTTTTACTATCTTTCTACTCTCCCACGGGTAATATTACCCTTTTAGACAAGTCTAGCGATCGGCAATGGTCCGGTCAATTACCCGAAGAGGGATTTTATGAATTAGTTATTCTCCCCCAATCTTCTACCCC
>NZ_JADEXI010000690.1:0-2265 GCF_015207185.1 Microcystis sp. LEGE 08355
ATCGAGGTCAATCTGTCAAAGTAAGGAATTTCTAACAGCAATGGGGAAAGAATCCCGCGCCACAGCGTAGCTTGACGGGGGGAGTATGTCACTGTTGTAATGCTTTTAAGAAGCGTCCCATAGTGGCAAATAAACCCGACTTTTTGGCTTTGTTAGCAGGATTAGAACTATCCTTAGGATTATTACTAGAAGCTTTCAGAATCAGATTTTCTAACGCTTCGCCCATGGGTGTAGTGGATTGTTCGGAAATTAAATCGTAACCGTCTTCTTTTTCGAGCCAAACTTGCCACAAGGAAGGATAGGAACGATAAACGATCGCTGATTCCAAGGGACGAAAATAATAACAACTTTCTAGGGTACTTAAAAATCTTTCTCGCAATTGTCGGGCTGCGTAACCGATACCCACCACCGATACATCTTCTAATTGAGGAATTAGAAGAACCACGGGGCGATCTTCGGCAAGGTAACAGAGTTTTTCTACGGAATTAATCTCAACCGAGGAGGGACAAACAACTAAAAAAGCTTCATCTTCGGGCTTAATTTTGTTTTCGACGGGAATAAAACGACTACCTAAATCTCCCAGTTGAAAAACTGTTTCTCCCCAATCCCGTCGAGCTAACATGGCGGCCCCGGTATCGGGAAAAATCACCCTTAAACCAGAACCATAACTGTCAAAAAGAGAGGTAAAATCAAGGGCTAAAGCTTGTGCTTGTAGAGCAATTTCTGGGATAACTAATTCCACTTGTACGCGTCTAGCACCCGATTCTAGAGCCAGTTGGGTGGCAGCTTTCGCTTGCAGGATTGTTTCTTCTAGGGAATTGGGTAGGGTCATTTCAGTTATCAGTGAGCAGTTATCAGTTATCAGTGAGCAGTTATCAGTTATCAGTGAGCAGTTATCAGTTATCAGTTAGCAGTTATCAGTGATTACCTCTGGTCGTCGGGGGATTAAAATCAGAAAGATTTTAATTTTTATAAAAGGTAGGGTTGATTCATGAATGAACCCTACCCTTAATAAGGGGGGCATCTGAAAGTTTGTTTTTAATACCTACCTACTTAGGGCTTGCTGAATAAATGTGAAATGTAGGCAAGGTAAGGGTTTTATGGCTTTTCTCGTGAAACAGGTGCAAGATTTTGAGAGAATCGTGCTTCAAAACCTTGGGTCTTCATCGGCCCGCGTCCTGTAGGGGCGAAGCATTCGGGCAATAACCTATCGGTGAAACCGTAGATTTTCTATCCGAATGCTTCGCCCGTACTTTTTGCCGCAAACCCTACTTAAGTTTAGATGAAGTGTGACGGGATTTGGCATCATCCCCAGCATTAAGATAAATCCTATAAAATACCTTTAGTTTTTAAGAAGAAAGTCGTTAATCGGGGAAAAGGTGAGGAGAGAAAGCTTAGGAAAGCTGATAGGGGCCGTGACGTTGGGCATAATAATCGAGAATTGCCGTGACCAGAGTGCGATCGCTTTCCTGAAAAGTCTCGGTATAGTTAATTTCCAAACTACCGATCTGACTTTGATGATAATCGAATTGTTGGAACTGCTGGGGAGTGAGATGGGTTTCGACCCCCTGAACCTGTTGTAAATGGCTGGCTAATTCTCGATAGATAGCCAAGGGCATTCGCGGATAAATAATGGTTTGTTTTTGTTGAATAGCAATCGATCGCACGGGTTTTATTCTCCTGATTCGGAAATATTATAGCTGATCGAGGCTTGCGGTGCGGCTGGTTCGGGTACACCATCCCCTAAACGACGGGTAATAGTTTGACCGCGTTGTTGTAGAACAATATAGGGGTTATCGGGATCGGTGTTGATCGCTTTAACTAAAATTAAACCATTAGAGAGGGTAGAACCGGGAATAACTCGACGTTCCGTGGCTTCTCCGGGGGCTTTCACGATCGCCATAGGAGTGGTAGGTAACTGGACGATGCCCGATACTTGCACTTCTTCCGCTTCCGTCGGTTGCGGTGGTGGTGGCGGTGCTTTCACTATCGGTCGTCTGGGGGTGGGACGATTGCCCATTGCTGCGGGTGCGGGTCTGGCTGTGGTGGCCGCCAGAGTCCCAGCCGGGGGTTTTTCCGCCACTGTAATTGTAATATTTGGTTGTAGGGGAAAGGGAGCAAAGGGATCGCTGCGACCGCGATTAATTTCTGCGCGTTTTTGGTCGGGATCGGTAGCAGGAATCAATCCCGCTACCCTTAGGGGGGTTGGTTCGGTAGCTGGTTGTACAGCACCGCTAAAGGCGGGTGGTTGGGCAGCCGGGGGAC
>NZ_JADEXI010000691.1:0-2261 GCF_015207185.1 Microcystis sp. LEGE 08355
GCCGAACACCCGGTCATGTTATGATACCGTTAACCCATCCTACAAATAATTGTGCCTCCCTACTTATATCCATTTTTCAAAAGCTATTTTCAGGAAAATAATCCCAATTTAAAACCTGTTCTTGGCTAAAAGGACAATCAACTGGAAAAGTTTCTTTTGGTAAATTAGTTTCATTTACCGTCCCTCGCACTGCTTTTTGATAACATTCTGCGAAAATATCGGCTAAATAGGGTTTTAAGCTAGGACTATCCCTAAAAATAAGCTCTAATTGTTCTCTTTGCTCATCAATGGTATTTACCCAGCTATTAGTCCGTTTTTCCGGTTGATATTGCCATTTAAGTAAGTGCATCAAGAGAACTTTTAAACGACTGAATACCTCCCGTCTATTATTACGTCCTATATCGGATATTTCTTCGATTAAGTTATCTAAATTGAGTGCCTCTAAATTGCCCTTTTTTAAGTGATTTACGGTTTGCTCAAGCCACAAATTAAAATCAGTTTCATAAAGCTGAGATAATTGATTTTTCATGTTGATGATATCCCATTTAGAAGTGGGTGGTAACGGACCACTCTCTTAACTGTAACTGTTCAGGGGAGTTATCAGTAGGGGGAGCCAGTTGAGGTTCTGCCATTCGCAGTCGGATGTTAGCCAGCCCCATGTACAATCAAAAATACTAAATTTAACCAATAAAATAAGGACGCTGCCAATTGCGTCCTCAAGGTATCTGGAAAAGGCTTTTTTCCTAGACTTTCCGAGAGTAGTATTCCACTACTAACAGTTCATTAATCGAGAGGGCAATCCATTCTCTTTCCACAACGCCATTCACTTTGCCCACGAGGGTGTTTTTGTCAAATTCCAAATGACTCGGCAGGTTGGCTAAACCGGGGTATTCCATATTTCTTTTGACGAGATCCTGGGAACGCTCTTGATTTCTAACTCCAATCACATCACCCGGACGGCACTGATAACTGGCAATATCCACAACTCTACCGTTAACGGTGACGTGACCGTGATTGACTAATTGTCGCGCCCCCGGAATTGTCCCGGCCATACCGAGACGGAAAACGGTATTATCCAGACGCATTTCTAGGAGTTGCAGCAGCACTTGACCAGTGGAACCAGTAGCCCGGCGAGCTTTGCGGACATAGCGAACTAATTGTTTCTCGCTGACACCGTAGTTAAAACGCAGTTTTTGTTTTTCTTCTAGACGAATGGCATATTCTGAACGTTTTTTGCGGGCCTGGCCATGTTGCCCCGGTGCATAGGCACGACGGGCATTTTTACGGGTTAAGCCCGGTAATTCCCCTAAACGACGCACAACGCGCAAGCGCGGTCCTCTATAACGAGACATACAGACAGTCTGCTCCTATTTAAATTTATCCCAAAACTATCATCGTAGCACAAATTAAGTAATTTAGTGGGGAAGTGGGGGAATTTCAACTAAAACCCTAACACCCTAACAGCCCAAAATCCCTAAACCCCTAAACCCCTATCACCCTCTCACCCTCTCACCCTCTCACCCTCTCACCCTCTCACCCTATCTCCTGTCTCCTGACTCCTATCTCCTGACGGCAGCTGATGTATTTTTTTCATTAAAGATGAGGCTAATCTCTGCCATCTTAGGGCATACTGTGAGTGTAACGAAGCACTATATTATTCAGGTTGCTTTCCCACTCCTTCCCTAGCTGAATCTCTATCTTGGAGAAGCCATTAGTCATGATCGAAATGAAAGTCGCTGGAATTGCCCTAGACGCTATCACTCGCAGTCCCATTGTACTGCTGAAGGATGGTTCCGAGCGTCGCGCCCTACCTATCTACATCGGACAAGATCAGGCTAAGGCCATTATCACCGTCCTCGAACAACAAAGACCCCCTCGTCCCCTCACCCACGATTTGATCGCTAATATTTTTAAAGCTTGGGACATGGATTTAGAAAAGATTATCATCCATTCTCTCCAAGATAATACTTTTTATGCTGTTCTCTGTCTCCAGCGCGGCGAAGTCAAAAAAGAAATCGATTGTCGTCCTAGTGATGCGATCGCCATTGCTCTGCGTACCAACAGTCCTGTCTGGGTAATGGAAGAAGTGATCGCTTCCGCTTCTATTCCTGTTGATCGTGACGCAGATGAAGAGGAACGTCAAGCTTTTCGCAATTTCGTCTCCAATCTTAGCCCCTCAGACCTGATCCAACGTCACGGTGATTTTAGTGATCAGTGAACATTCAGGAGATATAGGAGATAGGAGTCGGGAGATAGGAGAT
>NZ_JADEXI010000692.1:0-2256 GCF_015207185.1 Microcystis sp. LEGE 08355
GCTTGAATCCTGTGAGAATTGTACAAATTTCGTCAAGATCAAAGTTATTGTCTTTAACAGGAACAGGATAGATTTTTAACAGTCCTTCGTTAGACTCTGGGGGATTTTCTTGTAAATTAGCGTTCATCTTATCAATCACTTCGTCAGGAACTTGGCGATCACGTTGTTGATTTCTTTGTTTACATTTTTCCACAGAAGTCTGTAGATGCCATCCTATCCATTGAATATTAAATAAATTAACCGTTTTATACAGAAAATCAAGTCGCCACGGGCGCATGACATTAGTGGCATCATAAATGACAGGTTGATCTTTTTCAACGGCGGTTTTAATTTGATCTAAGACTTGTACCTCAATATCCGCCCAAATTCCTTGATTTGCAGCATCTCCATAAAGTTGCGCCCGAATTTCATCGGTTGAAACCACGACAGCATTAATTTCTTCTGCCAAAACTTGAGCAAACGTTGATTTACCGCTTGCAGGAAGTCCAATCAAAAAGTGACAAATTACAAGCTTTTTCATCATAGTTTGAAAGTCCATAAAATAACGGTGTAATTGTTCAATTTGAGTCAAAGAATTGATTGATTCGTTACTATAGGTAAGTTCAGTTTGTCCAATCGCTCCCTTTTCTGATTCAGGAAGTTGATATTCTAGAGAGCATCTGTAACTCCTAAATTAAGCTTTATGTCAAGCTATTTTGAAAGCCTTACCAGAATCAAGTTTTAGGGACAAGTATAATTACTCACTTGCATAAATGAGATGCTCCCATATTCTGGTTGAATCTGTGACTCGTTCTGGACTCATCTAAACCTCCACAGCAGAAGAATAAAGAATTAAAGTATATCTATCTGAGTCAATCCTATCATATAAGTACGTTCTATCGCCGTACATTTTCTAGCCATTTAAGATCGTTCAGTAAAATAGCGATCACCTGTGTTTTAACCGCAGAATAGATATAGTATTGATCGGTGTTAATAAACTGTTCTTTATAGTCTCTCCTCAATTGCAATAAAGGATGATTGAGAATAATGTTTAAGATGTCTGGAATTGTCTTATGTACAGGGTGAGAGCATCTCAAAAGCTATTGACAATTGGCCAGTTTTGTGATCCGCATGGGCTTTCAGCCGATACCAGCCAATCAGAATAGTTACCAAATTGACCAAATGGGTCGATTTTTGCTTAACAATTGAGATGGCAAATTCTCCTCAAATATGCCTGAATCGTGGGTAAGCAACCCCCACAAAGTCCCTTTTGTCAAGGATTGTTAAGATGGGCTTGCCCTGATATAATAGACGGTGGGCTAATGTCCTGAATTAAGCTTAATAATCCCTAACGAGAAATAATGACCATTTCATGCGAACTCCCACCCCTTGCTGAAATTTTTCAATATGGAGTTTCTTAACTCAACCCAGAGAAGATATCGGTGTTCGCACCAAATACACTCTCATAAGCTTTAATTTAGGGTAACGTCGTCATTAGCCATTAATTTACAATTAACAAATATGACTATTCTTCTTGCGAACCTTGGGACTTCTGACTTATCTATTAAAGTAACAGTAGATAGCAAGAATTATTATCTTCCTATTGATTTTCTCTCGAATGAATCTAATCTAAATAAAAAACTTAAAGACTTAGATAATGATCGTCGAACTATTTGGGACAATATGTATCAAGGTTTTAACTATGTTCCTAATAGTCAAGTTTACCAAGATTTAGGATTGCCTAACCAAAAACAACCAGTTCGTGAATTAACCAAAGCTCTACAATCAAGCTATCAAAAAGAGTCCCCTAAATGGCATTCTCTTATTCGACCAACTCGAATTGGAAGTGTAATCCAAAAAGCAGTAGCAATGGGAGCATCTAAAGCCTATATTTTCGTCACCAATCAACCGACTTCACACCCTCAAGATACCATTTATTTGTTCCAGATTATTCAACAGTGGGTACAACAGGAATATCCTGCTTTTGAATTAATTCAAAAAGAGCTACAACTTAATTTAGATCCGCAAAATCCTAACCTTGAAGATTTAGTTCTTGAATACTACTATAATCAGTTGAATGAGATTTATTTAGAAGAAAATTTATCCCAAGAATCAACTATTTTAGTCAATGTTAAAGGGGGAACATTGCACCAAAAAACTGCACTCAAAATTCAAGCAATTGCCAGTGATTTTAAAAATATTCTGTTCATTGACCCCATTTTAGACCTTAATCAACTTTTAGAGGGCAAAAACTCTGAATGTCAACTAACTTCTTAT
>NZ_JADEXI010000693.1:0-2242 GCF_015207185.1 Microcystis sp. LEGE 08355
GTCCCCCCTTGATAAGGGGGGTATCTGATAATTTTTAACACCTACCTACTTAAGCTGTTCGTAATTTAAATTACTTGTTGAGACGAGGCAAAAGGCAACAGGCAAAAGGGATAAGAAATAATCAGTTTTTAATAACTGGATTTAGTATGAGCTTAAAGTCAAAACCAAGAAAGAAAGCCGGTATTTATTCTTCAAAATCACTGACTAAAATAACGCAGTCCTTTTACCAATCTTTCTACTGCCGCTAAAGCTGTTTCTGGAGATAAAGCACCGTAGGCAAGACGCAAATAACAGCCCTCTGTTATCCCAAAAGTTGAACCGGGTAACACCGCCACCCGCTGCTGCTCAATTAAACTTTTAACTAACTGAAAATCATTCTTATCTGTGGGAATTTTCAGGAAGAAATAAAAAGCCCCTTCCGCAGTGGCAACATCACAGATATCGCCGATTGATTCTAGAGCATTCAGGCAAATTTCTCTAACTTGACTGATGGTTTTTAACTGTTCTAAAGGATAGCTTTTACCCACCTGCAACGCTCCTAATGCCGCGTATTGCGAAACCACCGGCGGACAGATTAAAATAGTATCCTGAATCTTATTAATCGCCTCAGATAAATGTTCTGGTACTACCATATAACCAATGCGCCAACTGGCAAAACCGTAGGCTTTTGAGAGACTAAATAAGGAAATAGTCCAGGCTTCACTACCAACAATTGCTGCCGGGGAAAAGTGGCGAGCATGGTTATAGGTAAAATATTCATAAGCCTCATCATGAATGTGATAGATGCCCTTTTTTTGACAAATTCGATTGACTTCTCTCAGGGTATTTTCTGGATAAACTACTCCCGTGGGATTATTAGGAGAAATCGTCACCACTGCCTTAGTTTTTTCCGTGATTGCCTCTTCAATGGCGGCCGGACGCAATTGAAAATTTTTGTCTGTGGCAACCAAAATTACTTGACAATCAGCCATTTTTATGGCCATTTCATGATTGAAATAAAAGGGAGTGTTGAGAATAATTTCATCCCCCGGGGAAGTAATAGCTAAAATGGCATTCATAAAAGCCATATTACTGCCCGCTGTCACAAAAATTGCCTGTTTATCGCTGATTTCTATCCGATTATCTTCGGCTAGTTTTTGCCGAATTACTGTTAATAAGGGGGGAATTCCCGCCACAGATTGATATTGATGATTTTTGGGATTAGCTAAGAATAAAGATAGAGATTCGATCGCCTGCTGGGGTGGATCATAGGAAACAACCCCTTGACCTAGGGAAATAGTACCGGGGTTCGCTTTAATTAATTGACCGACCACGGGAATAATCGGTGTCTGTACCCCGTCCATGCGGGAGAGAAGGTTTTTCATTAAACTAATCAATGGAGCCGAGCAGAGTCGAACTGCTGTCCAAATTAGGTATTGACTGTCCGTTCATTCACAGGTTTAGTTTCGATTACCCTCGAAACGGGGACTGTCACTTATCCCGGACAGTGGGATGCTCTAGTTAAAGCTTAGACGGTTAACTAACTAGAGAAAGTTAAACGTGGCATCCGTTGGGGGTTTATCCATAGTCCTTAACGGAGTCAAACTATGAATGCTCGAGTCGATTAGAGACTATTAGGCAGCTACAGGAGCGGCTTTACGAGCGAAAGGAACGATGTTGTTCGCATTTACTTTTTGTTTGAGCCTTTGATTTACGAGAGGAGACTCACTCTCGACCTGTATCACGGGGGAGCTTTCGCTAACCTGTCGAAACCGTTACGGCCCCTTGTGCTTACATTTTGATTATAGCACATTTTTTGATTAAGCTAATTGCGGCTCAATTGGGATTTTTCCCCTCTTCCCAGGCGTTAGAGCCTGGCTAGATCGGTAAAAAAGGTTTTTATCGCTGATTTTTCTGCAATAGCATCGCTATCAAAGAGATAAGCCATCAGGTTCTTTCGTCCAAGATATTATCCAGTTCTTCGGCTAACCCTCCCCTAATTATTGATTGTCTCGGTTTGAATGGCCACCTATCAACAATCTATCTCCCTACCACAACTTAGCCATTTTGTCAAAAAAAAATTGACTTTGCAACAAAACTACACAAAAATTAGATCAACGTTGTTCGGAAAAAAAGGGAGAATTGGCGGAAGTGTTTGGTTTGGCTAAAAGGAAAAGTCTAGATTTAACAAGGGTTTTAAGATAACCCAGACCATTAAAACCCTAAAAATTACAACAAAGGCCATCATAGCATAATGCAAAAT
>NZ_JADEXI010000694.1:0-2242 GCF_015207185.1 Microcystis sp. LEGE 08355
ACTTAACTTTACCTTTGTCCAACTATTTAGGATAAGCTGGAATTATCGAAACCGTAGAAATAATAGATAAAATGAGTAATCTCCTCTGGCCGCGTTTTCTCAAGAAAGCTTACCGTCAAGAACCAATAACTAGCTTTATCTTTACCGTAGCGGCAGTAGATGTCATCATCGGGGTTGTAGGACAAAGATGGACACTGCTATCTTTAGGGGCAACGATTATGGCGATCGCTATCTTCGCTCGGTGGCAACAGGGCCAAAAAACCGAGCAAATCAACAAAGAAGAAGCAGCGAGATATTATTTACCGCCCCAATCGGGTCAAGTAGCTTTACCAACCCTGAAAAACGAAAAAAATCGACCTTCTTAGCTCAAAAATCCCACCTTGCTTGGCAATCAATCCCCTCAAAGGCTAGAATCTATAGCACCGTTCATTTGTTAATATTCAAGTAAATTTATGAAATTCCGATTTATGGGTGGGGAGAAACTTGTCGGGGCAATTGTGGTCACTGTCCTAACCGCGCTGACAATCGGGCAACATCAGCTTAGTCAGGCCCAAAGTCCTATTGCCCCCCCTCAACCCGCAGCTGAAAGTGGCGAAAAAACCCCAGAAACTATCCTAGTAGAAGGTTTAGGCAGACTTACCCTCGCTAAAACCTTAGAAGGGCAACAATCCACCCCTAATGCTGTGATTTTCAGCCCCGATAACCAATTTGTTCTCGCTGGTGGTAGTGATACGGATCCTCTCCTGAGAATTTGGTCAGTAAAAACAGGGCAAAAAGTTTCCCAAACTCGCGCCCAAAGAACCAGCGTCAAAGCTTTAGCTATTACTCCCAACGAAAAATTATTAGTTAGTAGCGGTTCAGATGGTTCTATTAATTTTTGGAATCTGGTGGAGGGCAAGTATTTAGGAATTGCCCTCGAACACGGTAATACTGTCCTCGCCCTCACCGTTACTCCCGATGGTAAAACGTTAATTAGTGGTGGTTTGGAAGGAATTCGCCTCTGGACAGTGCAACCCCCCCGCCGTCCCCTCTATCGTTTAAATTGGGTGGGTAATTTTGTTTATTCCCTAGGGATGAAATCCGATGGTGTCACCCTGGCCAGCGGTCATGAAGACGGTGAGGTACATTTTTGGGACATCCGCGAGGGCAAATTTTTATCAAAATTTGCCGCCCATCCCCAAGCGGTTAGCAAGCTTTTATACAATCCCGACGGTAAAAATTTAATTACGGGTAGTTTAGACCGCACGATTAAAATCTGGGATACGAGCAATAATAAGTTATTATTTACCCTCATCGGTCATACAGCCCGAATCCGTTCCCTCGCACTCCATCCTAACGGACAAATTCTCGCTAGTGCCAGTAATGACGGTGTGCGTTTATGGGATGTGACGACGGGTAAACAGTTGGCCTGGTTTGATAATAATTCCGACTGGGTGGAATCCCTAGCTTTTAGTCCCGATGGGCAGTATTTGGCTAGTGGTAATTATGATTTGAAAATTCGCCTCTGGCAATTCGTCCGTTAGGCAAAAATGCCCGCATTTAGCCTTTAACTACTTCTAGAAAAGCTGATTTAGCTGCTGCCTGTTCCGCCGCTTTTTTGCTTCTGCCAGTTCCCACTCCTAATTTCTGCTCATTTAACCACACTTCCGCACAAAAACGCTCTTGATCTAAACCATTGATTTCTTTAACTAAATATTGCGGCAGTTTTTTGTATTTTGCTTGTGTCCACTCCTGCAAGGCATCCTTATAATTCTGGCGGGCCGGATCTCGACGAATTTCGGCCGCTTTTTCCCGCAGTGGTTCATCTAACCAAGAACGCACTAAAATCATTGTCTGTGTACTAAGATATAATGCTCCTAAAACTGCCTCAAAAGCGTCTGCTAGTCGAGAAATTCGCCCCGCTTGATCGATACTCGTACTACTTGACACCAACAAATAACGCTCGAAACCGTAGCGATCCGCAAATTCCGCCAGAGTGCGATCGCTAACCATCATTGATCGCAGCGCGGCAAATTCCCCCACGAGCGCCTCTGGATAGGTTTCTAACAATACCTCCGCCGCCACAAGTCTTACCACAGAATCGCCCACAAATTCCAATTGTTCATAATTCTTATCACGGGAAACACTGGGATGAGTTAGAGCTAAATCTAATAAATCCCACCTGACGGGGACATCAGCTGATAAACCCAGCTTTTCCACTAGGGTTTTTAATTGTTTTTGGCGACGCGGATCACTTAAGGAC
>NZ_JADEXI010000695.1:0-2230 GCF_015207185.1 Microcystis sp. LEGE 08355
TTTAACCGCTATGGGATAGAGAGGTGCGTAGTTCACCCAAGGAGAATCAATCTCTCGAAGTAAAAGTGAAGGGAATTTCTGAAGTGGAATTCAGTCTGTCTATATTTGACTATACTTTTACTAACTATCCTGTCAACATTCAAGGTGACAAGGGCAATTCTCGTCAGAGGGCAGATAAAAGTTTATGCGGATGGCGAGACTCGAACTCGCAAGGCGTAAGCCACACGCCCCTCAAACGTGCGTGTCTACCAGTTCCACCACATCCGCTTGATTTTAGCTTAACCATTATAGCACAGAAAAAAAATAATCTGCAAGCAACTTTTAAAAATTACTGCCGCACAACTTTCGCACCACCTGAGTTAGTACGGATAAACCTTTTAGGGAACCTTGAATCAAATGGAAGGCCGGGACAGGACGGATTAACATTTGTCGAGCGAGGGGCAATGGTAGCAGCTGACCTTGATTATCAATTGCCGGGGCTAAATCGGGTAAATCCTGTGTCACCTCGTCGCTAATCACGCGCACAATTGCCACTTTTTGCCCCGCTAAAGCCGCTAAAATCCTTGCTCCTTCCATATCTACCACTTCATAGCCCCCCTGTCCTAAACGTCGTTTTTCCTCGGATCGGCTAATCAGGCGATCGCTGGTTAAACCTTTAACAAGACTATATCCGGTTAATTGGGCGATTTCTGCGGTTATTTCCGGTTCGCACCGCCAATAATTCCCCGTTTCTGCGCCACAACCTTGATAGATTACCCCATCTCCGACCCGATAGCGATCGCTAAGACTGCCCGCTAATCCCATCAGCACAATTTTTCCTGTGAGCTTATTAAGAAATTCTAGAGATTGCCCAGATACTGAGGAACTGTCGAGGAATTCTGGAGCGCCAAGGTTAATCGGGATAATTTGCGGGGCTAAATCGCCGATGTTCCTTAATCCTCGGCGGATTGAGCTATGCTCGGCCCCCCGGGGAACGAGAATAATATCTTCAGGTGTGAGCATGAAATTTTTGAGAAAGTTTCCTAATTAGTCCCTTGAGATGTTATAAACAATAATAGTGAACTAATTAGGAAAATTCTTAAGTGAATGGCCCCGCCACCGACCGGGCGATTGTCTTTCCCACCATGAAAAAGTCTGTCATTCTGCGTTTATCCGAGGTTAACAAGCGTTTTCCCGCTTCTACTACTCTAGCTGTCGATAATATCAGTTTTAGTTTAACAGAGGGCGAAATTCTCGGATTATTGGGACCGTCGGGCTGCGGTAAAACCACTCTACTGCGGATGATTGCGGGATTTGAAAAACCATCTCAAGGAGTGATTGAATTGGGAGGGCGAATAGTTGCCGACGAAAAAACCTTTATTCCCCCAGAAAAACGCAATACGGGCATGGTTTTTCAGGATTACGCTCTTTTCCCCCATTTAACCATTGCTGACAATATCGCCTTCGGGTTAAAAAATTCTGGGGAGAAATTATCGAGCAGAGCTATTAACGCTAGGGTGGCGGAAACTTTAGATTTAGTCGGACTGCAAGGACTAGAAAAACGTTATCCCCATCAGCTATCGGGAGGACAACAGCAAAGAGTCGCCCTCGCCCGCGCTTTAGCCCCAAAACCCTCTTTAATCCTCTTAGATGAACCTTTAAGTAATCTCGATGTCCAGGTACGGCAACGCTTACGGCACGAGATCCGTCATATCCTGAAAGCGACTGGTATCTCGGCCATTTTTGTCACCCACGACCGGGAGGAAGCAATGGTGATCAGTGACACAATTGCGGTCATTTGTCAAGGAAAATTAGAACAAATTAACAATCCCGAAGCAATTTATAGTCATCCGGCCTCGCGATTCGTGGCCGAGTTTGTCACCCAAGCTAACTTTCTCCCCGCTAGACGGGAGGGTGGACAATGGCAAACCGAGATAGGACTCTGGACAATTCCTGATGGTCAAGATTTGGACAAAGGGGAATTGATGCTGAGAGAGGAAGATGTCAAAATTAAGCCGGATGAGACGGGAGAGCTAGTTATTTGCGATCGCCAATTTTTAGGGCGGGAATACCGTTATTGTCTGCTAACGGCCACCGGCAGCCAAATCCACGCTAGAACAACGATTAACACCCAATTAGACATCGGTACAAAGGTAAAACTATCGATTATTCCCGATAGCGTCCGTGTATTTGCCGACTGATAACTGATACTAAATCCTGTTTAAGGGGTGTGGGGTGTAGGGTGTGGGGA
>NZ_JADEXI010000019.1:0-20670 GCF_015207185.1 Microcystis sp. LEGE 08355
ACATAAGGATTTAGTCTATTTATGCCCCCCTATCGAACCATAACAAGTCCCGAAGAGCCAATAATATTTGGAAAACAACCCTTGTGAAAGAAGCCTTAGATGATTTTGTCCGCAGTATGCGGATAGGAGAAATTTTAACTTGGTTGCCTCTCTGGGGATTTGATAGAGCTTTAGGGTTATTTCTGCAAGCGAAGTTTTTTCAAAAAGATATGTATATCGGTCATTGGATGCCCGAACCCAGTCAAATAAGATATATAGTCAGACCTTACTCCATGAAAACCCCCAGAATTCTTTTTCCTTCCGATGCTTTACTGGTCAAGCGATTTCCCCAGTATGGTTATTTCTGGAATCTTGTCTTCGAGGAGTTATACAATGGCATCAAGACCAAAATCAAAAGTCTCTGGAAAGCATGAATAATTATTGTATTATACTTTACCAATCTCTTTTTATTTCCTAATCACTCAAGTCACCGAGATAGGCTTTATCCATTACTAGGCTCAATTGAAGTTGGCTGTATAAGCTATATGCTGTCAGGGTTTCCTCTTTAACTACTCTCTGCTGGCTCTTCTGGTTTCTGTGTGGAAACGAGGTCTATACTGATAGAATATCCGCAAAATAGTCCTAAAAGTCTTGCCAAATAAGCACTTCAGGATTACATAAGCAAAAATGATCACACAAAGTCGAGAAGAGCCCTCTGCTTCATTATTTCTTAACAAAAAGTCTCTTAATCGCGAGGTTAAACCCGATTTCGGGAATTAAAAAGTTCAGGTAATTCAATCTGACTTTTTTCGTAATCTTGGGGGATGCCTATATCAATAAAATATTCGTCAGAAATAAAGCCATACATAGGAATTTTCTCGCTATAAACTTTGAGAAAGTCGTCCTCAAAAGAAAATTTTGATGGCAGATCAAAGCTGGATAATATGTTTTTCCATACACAATATATGCCGCCATTAATATAGCCCTTATCTTGATATTTTTTGGATTCAAACCCGATAATTTTTTGATCATCGTCTAGGAGAACATTATTATAACGATCAAAGTCAGTTAGGGGCTTCAGAGCAACAGTTATCAGGGATTTCTTTTGATTATGTAAATTAATTAAGGCGGATAAATTGACATTAAACAAGGTATCTCCGTTAACAATTAATGCTTGTTCGGTTTCAATTCTATTTAGTGCCAACTGGATCGCTCCTCCAGTTCCTAATGGTGTATCTTCTATCAGATAAGTTAGCTCATATTCCTTATATTTATAACCAAAATGATCGATAATTTTCTGATGTTCATAGCCCACAGAAACTAAAAATTTGTTAGTAATTTTTTGAGAGATTAAGTAATCTAATAGATATTCTAAAAAAGGTCTGTCGGCAACGGGAGCCATAGGTTTTGGTAAACTGTTGATGACTGATCGCAACCTAGTTCCTAACCCACCCGCCAGAATAATTACGTCCATAGATACACCTCAAAAATTTGAATTATTGCCAATCTTTTAAAAACTATTTTTAGGATTATAGGGATAATCTCCCCCATCGCTGCCTTTGCTTGTTATAATGTCCATGCTTGGGTTCCGTATTTGGTAAAGTGAAAATTAATCACTTGGCCTCCTTCTGATTTCAAAGCTTTTATTACTGCGATTTTCTTGGTAGGATCGACCATAAAGATAATAAAACCACCGCCACCGGCTCCCGATATTTTGCCCGAATAGGCCCCGGTTTCCCTCGCTACCTGATAAATGCGATCAATCTGCGGATTACTAATTAATTTGGATAATTTCTTTTTCGCTTCCCAAGAAGTTCTCAGAATTTCTGCTATCCCCATAAAATCTGATTTAAGCAGTGCTTCTTTAAAGAGAATTGCCTCTTTTTTGAGCTGATGGGTAGCGGCGATCGCTTGCTCATTTTTTTCTTGGACATTCTGAATTTGATCCTCAATTACTTGAGATGAGTAGCGAGAAATGCCTGTATAGTAGAGGATCAGAGAGACTTCTAATTCGTTAATTACCCAATTTTTAATTCTCAAAGGATTAACTATGACTCGATCTTGTTCATAAAATTCCATAAAATTAAAACCGCCAAAAGTAGCAGCGTACTGATCCTGTTTCCCCCCTAACCAGCCTAGGTCAATTCGTTCGATCTCGTAGGCTAAATGGGCGATATCGTACTCGCCTAGGGGTAATTTTAACAGTTCCACAAAGGCTTTAACTATGGCTACGGCTAGGGTAGAAGAAGAACCCAATCCCGAACCAGCTGGCGCATCGGAAAAAGTGGTGATTTGCAGCGGCAAAGGTTGCCCTTGATTAAAGTCTTTAATCAAACGATTGTAGACCGCTTTATGCAGATCTAGAACACCGTTATAGGGGAGAGGAAACTGAAGCGTTTCTATTTGTTGTTCTCCCCGATCAGCGGCAACAAAAATGACCTGTTTGTCGGTAATTTCCGTGACTGTACAGTAGGCATAGAGATCGATAGTAGCGTTGAGAACGTAACCCCCATAAAGACTACAGTAAGGTTCCACATCGGTGCCGCCACCACCTAAACCTAATCTTAAAGGAGCTTTGGTTCTGATGATCATGGGTATGCTGTTTAGGTTGATTTTTTGTTAGGGGATTTTAGTTGGGAAAGAGAGCTTCTTCGATCGCTAAACAAATAGTATGAAGAACAAAACCATGACCTTCTTGAATGCGCGGGGTACTGGTGCTAGGAATCATCAAACAATAATCGGTTTTTTCCTCTAGAGCTAATCCCTTCGCCCCAGTTAAACCGATGCTAGTGAGACCTTTTACTTGACAAACTTTGAGAGCTTGATGGATATTAGCGGAATTTCCCGAAGTGGAAATACCGATAAACACATCACCAGGGTTTCCTTCCGCTTCTATCTGGCGGCTAAAAATATATTCGTAACCATAATCGTTAGCGATTGCTGTTAAACTGGCGATATCGCTATTGAGGACGCGAACTGGCAAAGACTGTCTTTCTTTCAGAAATCGGCCGTGCAGCTCACCGCCAAAATGGATAGCATCGGCGGCACTGCCTCCATTACCTGCGACTAATACTTTGTGGTTGTTGCGATAAGCATGGATACATACTTGGCAAATCTCTTGGATTTTCTCTAGATATTTTGTCTCGGTTAGTAGTTTTTTCTTCAGGTTATAAGCTTCTTCCAATTCAGTCTTGATTAAAATTGACAGAGACGGATCACTCTGGAAACTATCTAATTTTTTGTTTGATTTTTCCACCATCGGCATAGGTTTGATTTTTCCAATTTTTATTAGTTGAATAAATTTAACTCTCAATCATTCTGTCATTACATTGAATAGTATCAAAAGACCAGAATCGCTCTCCATTAATTGGGGACAAAACCCCTAGCATGGTAGAATTGATCACGGGAATCGAGTCAAAAGAGTGATCTTTTGCCAGTTACTCTGGGAATATACCACAAACGCCCCAACCTTAGCACAATTTGTTTTGTTTGTAAATAAACTTTTGATATATTCTGGCCGGGATGGAGGATTTCTGCGCGGGGGATTCCACCTTTGCCAGTCTTGGCCTTTTGTGTGGCTGGACAAAAATGTTAACAATTCCTGACAATACCGCCGATATAATCAAAAGCCCAAAGGCCTGAGGGCGTATAATATGCCCTGATTGCTATACTCTGACACCTAGATAGTGAGGAGAAGCAATTTAGCCGAGAAAACTAGCACAAATCGCGACAATCCCTCGAATTTTGTCTGTCCATCGGTTCAAGCTCTCGTCTCTGACAGAAGAACTGAGAATTCTAGTCCCCGACTCGAAAAAGTCCAACATCAATGAATCCTTTCCCCGCAATTTCCGTCAATGACGACGACCTAAAATACCCATCTCCGCCATCTCCGGGCAATTCTGACCGCGAAAGCGAAGATAGAGCAAAAAAGAACAAAGCCTTATTTCTCGATCGAGATGGGGTAGTTATTGACTATATTCCCTACCTGAGTAAACCAGAACAGGTGAGCATTCCCGCCGGGGCAGCGGCTGCCTTAAAACAGTGGCAGGATGCCGGCTATCTGCTGATCATCATCACCAATCAATCGGGACTTGCTAGGGGCTATTTCACTTGGGACGATCTAGCGGCGATTCACGGGCGTATGATTGAGGAATACCGACAATTGGGCGTGCATTTTCACGATCTTGCCATCTGCCCGCACCATCCCGACGAAGGTTGTCTGTGCCGTAAACCCTCCCCCTATCTGCTGCTGACAGCCGCCCACCAGTACGGAATCGATTTAGCCGGCTCGTTGTTTATCGGCGATGCGCCCAGTGATTTAGAATGCGCCCTAGAAGCTGGTTGTCAGCCCGTATTGCTCTTAACAGGGCGAGGAAAAGTCACCCTTGGGGAGATCGAGAAATACCCAGTTGAGATTCCCGTGTATGGCCAACTAAAGGAAACGGTAGAATTATTGTCAAAAACCGCTGCCGAGATAGAATTATGAGAATATTAGTCCTTTCTTGCCATAACTTTCCCTATCCACCTAGTCGCGGGGCAACCGAGGGTAGGACTTTTAACCTGATCAAATGTCTTCATCAAAATCATGATGTCACCCTGTTTGCCCGTCGGGTGGAGAATGTCACAGAAACTCAGATCGAAGAATTAAAAACCTTTACCAATCATCTTGTCTTATTTCCGCCCCAGGAAATTCCCGAACCAGGCAAGGGACTGACAAAACTAATCGGTAAAACAGGGCGCTTTCTGGAGGCAATAGTACAGATGACCCCTGCTAATGTTCTTAGTTATCGTTCGCCGCTCATTCAAAAGCGAATAGATGAATACGTCGAGCAGCAAAAATGTGATGTAATTATCTGCGCTCAGAGTATCAGCGAGATTTTTATCCGGCCGGAATACCGTCAGCGAGTCAAAACAGTAGTGGATATTCACAGTTCCGTGTACGGTTGGACACGCAATCATTTGGATAGAGGAGCCTCCGCCTATCCGCTGCGGGATTTTCTCTATCTGCCCTTACTCTATCAGTACGAAAAACGTTACTGTGCCAAGTTTTCGCAATTAGTGGCTACTACCGATTACGATCGCGAACAATTGTTAAAAATCCTCCCGGATGCACGGGTGGATATCGTGCCTAATGGCGTGGATTTAGACCTGTTTCCCTATCGTCCTCGGGATCCCGGCGGTCATAATTTGGTCTTTGTCGGTGCCATGAGTTCTACCCATAATATCGATGCCGCCCGTTTTTTTGTTTTAGAAGTCCTGCCAGTCATTCAACAGCGATATCCCGATACCACTTTAACCCTAGTGGGGGCCAACCCAGCCCCGGAAGTTCTCGAACTGGCCAAGTATCCCGGTGTGAGGGTGACGGGGACCGTTCCCTCGACAGTGGAATATTTACACCGAGGAACCGTTTGTGTGGTTCCCCTGCGGGTGGGATTGGGAATTAAGACCAAAACCCTAGAATCCATGGCCGCGGGGATTCCGATTGTCGCCAGCGATCGCGGTTTAGAGGGTTTAACGGTGGCAGCAGAGGGAATTCCCCCTAGGGCGCTGCGGGCTAATAGTGTTGCTGAGTACGTTACAGCGATCGCTAGGTTGTTCGATGATCCTTCTGTGCGAGAACAACTGTCCCATAATGGCCGGGCGATGGTGGAATCGGAGTACACCTGGGAGCGAGCGGGACAAAGGTACGAGGAAATTTTGCGGGACTAATATTGTTCTTAACCCCTGAATTTTACTTGAGACTGTTTGAGAGTTTTACCGCCATAAAAATTGATTTTTTGGAGCCTAATCATGAAAGTTTTAATAGTAGGAAATTACGTCAATGATCGGCAGATCAGTATCAATCGTTTTGTCGGTTTAGTGGAGAAAGGACTCAGACAAAAAGGACACGAAATTCGGCGAGTGCAAGCACAGCCTATTTTCGGTCAACTGAAATCCTCTCCCCAGGGACTCGGCAAGTGGTTAGGGTATATTGATAAGTTAATTATTTTCCCAGTGCAGTTACGTCAGCAGCTTGATTGGGCCGATATCGTCTGCATTTGTGATCAGGCGTTATCCTATTTAACTCCCTATCTAAAAGATCGCAAATATTTTGTCATCTGTCACGATCTGCTGGCCATTCGTTCCGCCCTAGGAGAAATTCCTGAAAATCCCACCAGTTGGACGGGAAAACAGTATCAGGCGATGATTTTGCGAGGATTCAAACAGGCTAAATATGTTGTCTGTTCTTCCGAAGCTACTCGTGCCGATGTTCTCCGTTTAACCAAAATTACCCCCGAACAAACGGAAGTGATCGAGGATTGCTTGAGTGAGGGATACGGTCCGATGACAAGAGCAGCGGCGGTAAATCTAGTGGCCAAATTTAACATTAATAGTGATTGTCCCTGGCTAATTCATGTCGGGGGCGACCAATGGTATAAAAATCGATTGGGATTGCTGAAAATATTCAAGAGGTTAATCGCTTTCCCCGGTCTGGAAAATTGCCGATTGATCCTGATGGGAAAACTTTTGCTGCCGGATATGCGAGAATTTGTTAATCAGAATAACTTGTCCGCACAAGTAATCGAATTAGGAACCGTCTCTGATGAGGATCTCCGCGCCTTTTATTGCCTAGCAACTGCTTTAATTTTTCCCTCCTTTCAGGAAGGATTCGGTGTTCCCGTTATTGAAGCTCAATCCTGTGGTTGTCCCGTCTTTACCTCCAATCGTCTCCCCATGACTGTTATCGCTGATGATGCAGCCGTTTACTTCGATCCCACCGAACACGAGGCCGCCGCTACTATTATTGCAGAAAATCTTCTCGCTCCCGATCGCCTGAAAGATTTGAGGCAAAAAGGTTTTATCAATGCCACTCGCTTTACTTACGAAAGAATGATCCAATCCTACCACCAGTTATTGCCAAAATTGTAGTCTACTGGAGTTTAGACTAACTCCCCCCAATCATAAGCTAAGACGCATTTAAACCGCTTATTCTTAGATTAATTGATACCTGCCATGCCCACGCCCAAATTATCTGGCAATTAGCGATTAATTAGGCTACTCTAACTAATATCCCCCCATTAGCCTCGATTTAGAACTGGCTTTTATTCGTCCCCACCTTATCATCGATTTTTTTCCAGAATCTTATGTCTGAAACTATCACTCCCGCCATTAGCGATCGCATCCGTAAACACAGGAACAAAGATCACGGTGATGCCGTGCTTTTCTACTTAGGTCTATCGGCGGTATTATTAAGCTTACATCTACCGGCAGCGGCGCAAAATTGTCGGCCACTTTCTTTATTAGGTGGTGAAGGTAGTGAAGTTACGAAAACTGTCTCACAACCCACTGTTCCAGGGCCTTTCGGTGTCACGATAACTCGTAATAATTGGAATACCGATTGGGCAGTTCCGGGGGGTAGAAGTTTTCAGAGGTTTATCGTTACGGTTTCTGTCCCCCAGGCGGCTTCCTTTGATATCCGGCTGTTTCTCAAGTATAGCGATCAAACTAACGAGGAATTTTTTAATACTAATGGAGTACGAATCGAACCCGATAAACCCTTAACAATTACTGCCACAGTACGGGCAAATGATCAACCTTTTCTAGTCAATCTTTTTGTCAATGGTATTCAGCACATCGGTAATACCTACACCGCTTCTGTTGTCGGTTGTGAACGATAAAATATATAGGGTGTACTGAAAAAAAGTTTTTCCCAGGGACAGGGTGTGGGGTTTTAATCTAAGAGGCATTTAAACCGCTTATCCGATTAGCTGAATCTCACCCCATCCCTTTACTGTTGCCTCTTGTCTCGTCTCAACAGGCAATTTAACTGCACGGGCAGCCCTGGATCTTACTCTTTGCCCCGATTGACCTTAAGTGGGACAATTAGAGCAATGCACAATTAAGGATTTTTGTCAAGAAAATAATATTAAACTTATCATTGATACCTGCCATCCCCAAGCTCAAATTATCTGGCAATTAGCGATTAATTACGCTACCCTAGCTAATATCCCCCCATTGGCCTCGATTTAGAACTGGCTTTTATCCGTCCCCACCTTATTATCGATTTTTTTCCAGAATATTATGTCTGAAACTATCACTCCCGTCATTAGCGATCGCATCTGTAAACACATGAATAAAGATCACGGTGATGCCGTGCTTTTCTACGCTCAAGTTTACGGTAATATTACCGATGCAGAAACCGCTCAAATGCTCTCCATCGATCCCGAAGGCATGGATTTAGCCGTAGAAAAATTAGGGGAGAGTCAAACAATTAGAATACCTTTTGAGCGCACCCTAGAATCAGCTAAAGATGCCCATAATATCCTCGTCGAGATGCTAAAAGTTAATCAAACCACCCCTTGACAAAGCCCGATTTTGCGACTATCACCGAAAAAGACCAACCTAGAGAATTAGCCCATGAATCAGGTTAACAGTACGGGAATAAAAATACCCAAGTCTGGCTGGCGCTTACTGCCTTTTTTAGTCTTGGGTATGCTAGTTTTTGCCTTTAATTCCTCCCTAGAATTAAATTATCTAGTCAAGGGTTATATTACTCTCTTGGAATTACAGACAGGCATCGTGTTTTTATACTTTCTTTTGGCTAAATTAGGGAAATCTCAAAAATTATGAGAAATAGAACTATAGCGGCTTTACTAGCCTTTTTTCTCGGTTATCTTGGCATCCATAAGTTTTATCTAGGGGAGAATTTGGCAGGTATTTTTTATCTACTTTTCTTCTGGACTTTTATCCCCGGCATCATTGCTTTTTTTGAATTTATTGGTTTAATCATCATGTCAGATCAAGCTTTTGATGCTAAATATAATCCTAACTATCTCCCCAGCAGTAGAGAGCGAGGACTGCCAGAATCAGCCCAGCAAAAAACCGCTACTTTACTCCAGCTTAAAAAACTTTACGATCAGGGAATTATTACTGCTGAAGAATACGAAGAAAAACGCAGAAAATATTTAGATTCTCTTTAAAAAAATATGTCTAATCTCTCTCCTCGCCCTCCCGAATCTTCCGAGTGGATCTGGCTATCTTTAGTCCCAGTTTTCGGGGGACTTGCCATTGCTAATGCTGGCAAAAAAACTAATAACCAAAGTTGGTTATCCGTCGGCATTGCCTTGACAATTATCTCCCTTATTTTCCTTACACAAGAGTCTTTTATCGTAATTTGGTTTGCCCAAATCGGACTGGGTTTATACATCCGTCAACAGCTTAATTCCCATCCAATAGCTTCGGGAAATAGAACCAATTCCAGACAGTCATTCTCTCCTCTCGAAAAAATTGATATTAACAGTTGTTCCACCAACGATCTGGTTTATAAATTAGGGTTGCCGATTGTCTATGCCAATGATATCGTTTCTGTCCGTAACGAAGGACATATTTTTACCCATTTAGAAGAATTACACTTCCTGGCTGGTTTACCAGAAAATTATCTCAAAAAACTAGAACCTTTGGTTATCTTTGCCTACGATATTCGCCAAGAAGTTGACGTTTCTTGGCGTTGTTTAAACTACTACTCCGTTGCGGAATTAGTCAATCTCGGTATTGACTTTTCCGTGGCTGATAAAATTGTCGCCGAAAGAGAAAAAAACGGTGTCTATCGTTCGGCGATCGAAGTAAGAAACCGTACAGGTATTCCCCTAAAATCCTATCAGCAATTGCTCTAATTCGCTTGATTCTAGTTATAGCTTAAATTGCTTTTCTATCAAAGACACGATCCAACTTCTAGGTAAAAAACGGGGCAGATTGACGATAATTTTATTAGCCAATTTACCGGCTACCACGTTGGGGCGCTTGTTTGCCAAGGCAGTTAAAGCCTCTTGTACCACCACTTCTGCCGAATCTAACCGGCCGTTTTTGCCCATAAAGGCACTGGGAAATCGGGCTACCTCAAAAAAATTAGATTCCGTCGGACCGGGGCAAAGAGCGAGGATTTCAACGCCTTTGTCTTTATTTTCTGCCCAGAGAGACTCGCTAAAACTGAGGACAAAAGCTTTTGTCGCCGCATAGACGGAAAGATAGGGCAGCGGTTGAAACCCGGCAATGGAAGCAACATTGATAATTGCCCCCCCAGTGCCAGCAAGCATGGGACGGAGAAAATAGTGGCTTAATTCCACCAATACCAGATTATTTAACTGGATCATTTCTAACTGTCGGGCTAAATCCTGTTCGCTAAAAGCCCCATAATCACCAAAACCGGCATTATTGACCAGTAAATCAACGTTGATTCCTTTTTGGTTCACCGTATCATATACCAGCTTTCCCGCCCCGGCAACGGTCAGATCTTGAACGATAACTGTCACTTTTACCCCGTATTGTTCCCCCAATTCCGCTGCTAATTGTTCTAGTTTATCCCTAGATCTAGCGACTAAAATTAGCTCCACTTGCCGTTGAGCAAGTTGACGAGCAAAGACGACACCGATACCAGTAGAAGCGCCAGTAATGAGGGCTGTTTTCATAGAAGATCAACCAAAAATAGCTTTTTTGCTGGAATTGTAGCACAATTACCCTTTCATTTACAGTTCTTAACTTGGCGGTCAAGACATTTTTTCAACTCAGAATATATGTTAGGCTAGAAATAGAACAAAGGTCGAGGGAGGTGCAGAAATGACAGTTATAAGCTTCACTGATCAAGATATTGCCAAATATACCGCCGCTGATATTGCTTCTTTAGCCGAACGACTAGAAAAAGACGAGTATAGCAACCCCTTCGAGGCTTTGCGGGATTGGCATCTGTTGCGAGCGATCGCTTTTCAAAGGCAGGAATTAGCCGAACCTTATCTTTATCTGTTGGATTTAGAAGCCTACGATGAGGCTTAAAGTTGCTTAGTTAAACAAAACTTAACACAAATTACTGGGGGTGTGAGACTAGCACACCCATTATTTTTGTTTATGGTATTCTCCGTCCGAAAAAAGCCCCTAGCTTTTTGCCCCTTCTTTCCCTACTATCAATAACAAGGTATTTTTAGGCGATCGACTAAATTATGGGCAAACAATACAACGTTTATGGGATCGGTAACGCGCTCGTCGATATGGAATTTCAAGTCTCTCCTGAATTACTGCAAGAATTAGGCATCGATAAAGGAGTGATGACGCTGGTGGACGAAAATCGTCAAACCCAGTTGATGGAAAAATTGGCTTTTGATTGTAAACGCAGCGGTGGCGGATCGGCGGCGAATACCCTAGTAGCGATCGCTCAGTTGGGGGGTAGAGGTTTCTATTCCTGTAAAGTGGGTAATGACGAATTAGGTAAGTTTTATCTGCAAGATCTGCGGGCCTGTGGTTTGCATACCAATGAACATGGCGGCGAAAAAGAGGTGGGAATCACAGGAAAATGTCTAGTTTTCGTCACCCCCGATGCCGATCGCACCATGAATACTTTTCTCGGCATCACCGGGGAAATTTCCGAACGAGAATTAGTCCCTTCAGCGATCGTTAATGCCGATTATCTCTATCTCGAAGGTTATCTCGTCACCTCTCCCACTGCCAAAGCTGCCGCTATTAAAGGGCGAGAAATTGCTCAGGCTGCTGGAGTCAAAACCGCTTTATCCCTGTCGGATCCCAATATGGCGATCTTCTTCCGGGAGGGATTACTGGAAATGATCGGAACGGGGTTAGATTTCGTTTTCGCTAATGAGTCGGAAGCTTTGACTATTTCCGGCAGCGAGGAAATTGAGTCAGCGATCGCCTATTTTAAAACCATTGCCAAAGGATTCGCTATCACCCGGGGTGCCAGTGGTTCTTTGATCTATGATGGCGAAAATCTCCTGGAAATTGACCCCCATCCCGTACAGGCGATCGATACCGTCGGCGCGGGGGATATGTATGCAGGTGCGTTTCTCTACGGTATTACCCACGGTATGGGTTACAAAGGGGCGGGAAATCTCGCTTCTCTAGCGGCTGCCCGGGTGGTTTCTACTTTTGGGGCGCGTTTACAAACCGAGGAAATTCAATCCCTGCGCGATTTGATCGTTTTGGGATAGGTTTTGTCAGTGATCAGCTTTCAGTCATCGGGAGTCAGGTTTTTTCTCCCTGCTCCCTGCTCATAGACAGTCTTAACCAGTAATTTAGATAGGGTTTGCTGAATAAATTTGAAATGTAGGCAAAGTAAGGGTTTTGGAGCTTTTCTCGCGAAACAGGTGCAAGATTTTGAGAGAATCGTCGTTCAAAACCTTGCGTCTTCATCGGCCCGCGTCCTGTAGGGGCGAAGCATTCGGGCAATAACCTATCGGTGAAAACGTAGATTTTCTATCCGAATGCTTCGCCCGTACTTATTCAGCAAACCCTAGATAGTCATACTAAATCCTGTTTAAAAGGTATAGGAGAGTGGGGAGAAGGGAGCGGGTTTTTCAAGTGGGATTGGGGGTTAATCATGCTATTAAAAACCGATTCAGTATAACGGTAAAGTTAGACCGTCTTCACCGATAACTTTGGCTGAGTCATAGCGCCTCAATTGTAACGCGCCCACCTTCCACTGCCTCAATCTGAAGTTTAAAGCCATACAAAAGACCCATCCCCACACATCATACTCGCTTTCTCTGGCTGCGACTGCCAAAACGGAAGACGGCTCTATGTCCAATCCGAATCACCCAAGGTTGAGCATCAGGGACACGCTCCTAGAGATGATCGGTAGCAGTAATCGTATCGTCGGCAAGCTCAAACGCTCCAGTTTCGATGTCGATCGCCACAATTCTCCCCTGATTTCCCTCCTCCACTTGAGAACGTACCTGAGATTCATAAATCTCATTACCACGTCGAGGGAATTCTTCTTTGCTGTAGCGGGGTTGTCGAACTGTCATTGGCTTGACCCTGTGGCAACTTTTGCCCTCTATTTTAACCTAAACATTGGGAATCTTCGCTAACATTCCCCAACTGAGCCCACAAGAGCGGCATCGCACTTTAACCCACAGCTTCAATCAATGGGCATGGTGCGTTCCCCAAAATCTATTAGTGGAGCAGTGGGAGCCACATTAGGGAACGCACCCTACCAGATCGGCGATCGCACTTTTTGGGATCGGGTCGGGTGCATGATGATGTTAGGCGGCTGCTTTTATCGCTACCAAGCAAGATGCTCTGCTAGATATCTTGATTACCTATAGCTGCCTTGCTGTTGAGCAGATTGGCGCCTAGCACCATGACGCATTGAGCTACCACAAGAAGATAATCATGCAACATAGTCATTTCATTCGTGCCTCGTTGTATGCTCTTGAGTGCATTGACTAATGGCTCAACACCAATATCGTAGTGCGCACCCTCTGTATCGGCAAAAGCGCGAATCACTTCGTCATTTGTATAGAGATTAGATTGATAACGAGCCGCCTTCTCCTGTAGCCAGAAATCTATATCCATGGGAACCTGTGATTCTGAGACCTTTTCTGGGCTAAAGTCTATTGAGATTGAAAGAGATATCGGTAGCTTCACATCTGAGTATGGATTCCAGTACTGTGGCAGCAGAGGGGGAATACAATAGAGAATAAGTGGAAGGTTCAGTTCTCCAGCACACCTCTGCAGCAATGGTTTCTGGGACTTTGGTCGGCAGATAAGAGCACGCAGTCGAGTTGCAAGTGCTGTGTCCTGATACAGTTCTCCCCGTCTAATGGCTGCAATCTGATCGTTTAGCTGCTTTAGCGCGTTGGAAAGATCAACGTATGGTTTGTCAGGTGAAGTAGGTATGCGACCAAGTCTTGTTGTCAGATCAAATGCTTCGCTTTGTCTTTTAGCCCTACATTGTTCGTTGTCATTGGTTATGTCTTGCCAGAATGCTGTATCAGTGGGCCCTCCTGATGCAGACCATTGAACACTGGACTCGGTATTCTGTTCTAGATTAGTAGACGCTACGTGATAGCCATTGATACGTAAGTCTACTTCTCCATGATCCCAAGAAGCAAAAAAGATGAACTTAGAAATCTGAGGTCCTGAGACTATAGGGCAGGTTTCGATTTCTACTGAATATTCTCCCTGTAATTGCAGAACAAGCTTGATCGTGGAATTTGGCGTTGCATATAAGTCAAGGATTCCATTCTCTAGGATCAGCTGGCACAATCTCTCCTCTTGTAATGCGGGCCAGTATGGATAAGGCCCCATTACCATAAATAATGATCCTGTGAGGTTTGGTTTTGCAGATGTCATGGCCTGAAAGTATTCCAAAAAATCGGAGATCCCCCTTAGAGCACCTAACTACATATTATAGGTCAACTTTCTGTATAAAACTCTCCAGAGTAACGATATGGGTCAACCTTCTGTATATCACTCCATTTAGGCGCAATCGCCAGAAGTTTTCCCTATATCACCCCCAAAAGCCTGTTAGCCAGATTAGCATATTGCCAAAAACCTTGTTTAACTAAATTCCTGACAATTAGGCTCATTCTAGCGATGATTACTATATCTGACCGCACCCCTTGACAGAAATTTACAATTATTCGACCTTTAGCGATCGCTATCGGGGGATAGTTGTTTTTTGTTACAGCAGTGGGGAGAAGGGAGCGGGTTTTTCAAGTTGGATTGGCAGTTAATCATGCTATTAAAAACCGATTCAGTATAACGGCTAAGTTGAGCGGCGGCTAATATCCTTTGCACCACTATCAATATCTCTCGCTCGTCCGCTCCAACGTGTTGTTAGACCGTGTTTTCGAGATAAGGTTACAACTTCTCTGCCACTTTCAGCTTGTTGCTTTTGCAAATCAGCAAAGATGGCTTTCAAGTCATGATTGAATGACCGAGAGTACTCTTCACGAATTTTGTGGATCTCTTCCACAATCTCATCCTGAAACATAATCAACCTCCGAGAAGTTCATAGGGTGTACAAAGAATTGGCAACTCGTAGCCAAAATCAAGGCTGATCTCTGCCAACTTTCCCTGAATTTGAGCATTGGCGATGTGCTTGCAATTCCAGGTGAGCAGGTAATCCATGCCGTGAACGGTTGCGGTGGCGATATGAACAGCATCAATATCAGCTTTTGCGGGAAGGTTGCTGCGTTCCAAAAATTGCTCTGCTAAATCTAGCACAGCTTGGTTCAAGTCGAGTAAAGATAGATTAGCAAGGATTTCTAGTCGTTGAGATGCGATCACAACATCACCTTGTGAGGTTTCTTTCACGACCGCTTGGGATGAGTAAAGTTGAAAATCGCCGCGACGTGTATTCCACCACTCCTTCGTCACCTCAATATTTGCGGCCACAACAATATCTCTGCTGGGTCGAGCAGTAAGATAGCCTAAGATACTGGTTTCAATATAGACGGTTTCGCTCACGGCAATCTAGAAAATCTATCCAATGCCTATCCTACCGCATTTAATCTTGGTTCTGAGGGTGTTGGGTAACAGTCGTCAACCCAACCTTGTACGTGAAATATTCTTGTCAGCATAAAGTTGCCGCAGAAAGCGGTAGTCCCTGATCAAGCAACAGCTTCATAGCGATTAGGAAGTTCAATGATGCGATCATCCAAGTAAGAAGAGGCAAAAATTAGGGCTTGTCGAATATCTTCATCCTCCAGTTCGGGAAACTCTTGATGTAATTCTGCTCGATCGGGATAAGTTGCCAGTAGCTCAATCACTCGACGAACCGTAAGGCGAAGGTTACGGATGCAGGGTTGCCCATTCATACGGTTTGGATGGCTCGTAATACGATCTAGTTTCATTAGAGTAATTCTATTTCTTCATGATCATTCTAACCTTTAGCGGGGGTAAGCAATGCCTGAAAGACATCCCCCACATATCCATTCTCTGTCATCAGATAAACCGTCACCCATACTATCTTTATATCACGCCCAAAAGCCTGTTAGCCAGATTAGCCCACACCACACTTAAACCCACAGCTTCAATCAATGGGCATGGTGCGTTCCCCAAAAATCGATCGCTGGAGCAGTAGAAGTTGCATTAGGGAACGCACCCTACAAGATCGGCGGTCGCACTTTCCGTATAACACTCTCTGGGGTAACGATATGGGTCAATTTTCTGTATAACACTTCATTTAGGCGCAATCGCCAGAACTTTGCCCTATATCACACCCAAAAGCGTGTTAGCCAGATTAGCATATTGCCAAAAACCTTGTTTAACTAAATTTCTGACAATAAGCTAGGATAATACGATCTTTCTGGGATTCTAGCGATGATTCCTATATCTGACCGCACCCCTTGACAAAAATTTACAATTATTCGACCTTTAGCGATCGCTATCGGTGGATAGTTGTTTTTTGTTACAGCAGTGTGGAGCAGTCTAACTGATGGTTATATTTCCAGATTATCGCCGGTAGGAAACCAATCTTGATCGAGAATTTGTTCAAGGGAACCAATGGGAATAGCGGGGAAAGTATCGAGGGGTAATTGAGTTCTAACTTGAGCCTCTTTTCTAGCAAATTGATAGCATTCCTCAAAGATTTCGAGAATATAGGGTTTCAGACTAGGGCTATCTTTAATTTCTTTGATTATTTGTCGGCGAAAGTTGATAATTTCTCCTTTCCAGTGACCCTCATTTCTTGCTCTTTCTCCTGTCCAGTAAGTTAGTTTCAGCAAATGTACCAGCAATTGAATCAAAAGATTTTCGATTTTGCGCTTTTCACTCCTTCCCATACTTGCTAATTCCTCCAGTAAATTCTCTAAATCTACCCGCTCAAACTGTCTGGCTTGCAGTTGATTAATAGTGGTTCTAATCCAGAGATAAAAGTCTTGTTCGTACAGGGTTTTATTGTCCATAATTGACCTCTAGATATTACTCATGGTTAGTTATTAGTGGGAAACCAATCTTCATCGAGAATTTGTTCAAGGGAACCAATGGGTATAGCGGGAAAAGTATCGAGGGGTAATTGAGAGCGATCGCTGGTATTTTTTCGGGCTGAAAGATAACATTCATCGAAAATTTCCAAAAGATAGGAGTTGAGACTAGGACTATCTTTAAGTTCATCTAATATATCGAGACGAAAAGTTCTAATCTCTCCCTTCCAGTGACCTTCGTTTCTCTCTCTTTCTGCTGTCCAATATTTGAGTTTAAGTAAATGTTCTAATAATCGGGTTAACCGACTTTTGATTGTGCGCTTTTCACCCCTTCCCATACTTGCTAATTCCTCCAGTAAATTCTCTAAATCTACCCGCTCAAACTGTCTGGCTTGCAGTTGATTAATAGTAGTTCTAATCCAGAGATAAAAGTCTTCTTCGTACAGAGTTTTATTGTCCATAGATACTTAGTTAAACTGAATAAATGGGGATAATCATTAAACTTAACTGTATAAACTAGCCACATATTCACCGTAGCCATTATAGGGCAGAGTTTCGATAATTTCCCAAGATAAATCACTTCTACTGCCGATAAATTTCTCCGTTGCTTGCGACCAACGGGGATGGGGTTTACTGGGGTTTACATTAGCCTCAAAATCGTATTCATGAGCGTCAATTGTGTTCCAGTAGGTGGCGGGTTGTTTGGCGGTAAATTCAATTTTTACTATCGATTTTGCTCCTTTAAAACCGTATTTCCAAGGAATAACCATTCGCAAGGGTGCGCCGTGTTGTTTGGGTAAATCATGCCCGAAAATTCCCACAGCAAAGAAAGCTAATTCGTTGGCCATTTCTTCAATTCTTAAACCTTCTGTATAGGGCCAGGGTAAGGGACCTAAATGTAATCCTGGCCCCTTAGTAATTTCGGGATCATAAAAGGAAGTAAAACGGACGAATTTAGCTTCTGGTTTTGGTTCCACTGCCGCAATTAAAGCACTCATGGGAAAACCCAACCAAGGTAAGACCATTGACCAAGCTTCCACACAACGAAAACGATAGATTCTTTCTTCGAGAGGAAAGGTTTTTTTAATAGTATCTATATCGTAGGTTTGGGGATTTTTTACCAATCCTCCCACTTCTACCGTCCAGGGATTCGTCGTTAGTTTCTGCGCTTTTAACCAGATATTTTTCCCCCCTCCGAACTCATAAAAATTGTTATATTTCCCTGCTACAGTTTCGGCAACTATAGGGCGATTTACCGTTAAAAACTGCGAATTTTTGCTGAACCCTGCAATTTTAGGTAATTGCAAACTTTTTTCTAAAGCTTCCGAGGAAGAGGATTTACCACAAGCAGTTAATAATAGGGAACTCCCCGCAATTCCTGTCCCGATTAACCCCTGTAAAAAGCGACGACGGTTAAAAAAAACACTTTCGGAAGTGACTTCATTTTCGGAAATTTGCCAAGATTTAGCTAAACGAATCAAGACCATAATTATCCCCAATTTTATTGACAAAAAAGCAGAGTTATGATATGGGATACCACAACTCTGATTGTACAATAGTTTGTCAGTTTTTTTAAGAAATTTCGGCGAGCATCGGGGCCGTCACCAGAGGTTCCCGTCGTCCTTTTAAGACCATGGGAACTCCTCGCGAGGGAGCAAGGGTGACACCGCGGCGACTGGGTTTTTCGGGGGTATTATTAACTAGAGTTAACTGATAATTGGCCAAAATTGTGGCGATAGCGATTTTCATCTCGTAGATAGCTAAAACTTCCCCGATACAACGACGCGCTCCACCACCAAAAGGCATATATTCGTAGGGGGTGAATTGTTTTTCTAAAAAGCGTTCTGGTTTAAAAGTATGGGAATCGGGGAAAGTTTGCTCGCGGTGGTGAGCTAGATAAATACAACCCATAAGAATTGTCCCTTTTTCTAAAGGATAACCATCTAGTTCTACCGGTTCTTCCACTGCTCGCGGAAAAGTTAACATTCCCACGGGATGAATGCGTAAAGTTTCCGAACAAACCGCCGAAAGATAGGGTAATCGAGTTATATCAATGGGGTTAGGATTATCTCCTAAAGTGGCTATTTCTTGCAGAATTTTTGCTTGAATTTCTGGGTAGCGATGAGTCCAGTAGAGCACCCAAGACATAGCGGTGGCTGTGGTTTCATGACCGGCGAATAATAAGGTCATTAATTCATCGCGCAATTCCTTATCGCTCATCGGGTTGCCTTCTTCATCCCGGGCCGACATCAGTAGTGATAAAATATCGTTGCGATTGGGGTTAGGATTAGCTTTTCTTTCGGCAATTTCTGTATAGATAATATCATCAATTTTTTCTTGGTAACGCTGGTATTTTCCCCAGGGACTCCAAGCACCCAAATCAGCACGCAAAATTGGGAAAAATAGCAAAGAAGCCATCACCGGAGAGTTAAAAATATCAAGCATTTCAGCCAGAATTTTTTTCAGGGTTTGATAACGTTCCCCTTGACTAATTCCAAAAACTGCCTCCATAATTACTTGTAAAGCAATCGCTGTGGTCGCTGAACGGGCTTTAAAAGGTTGATTTTGGGGCAATTCTGCCATTACTCTCAGGGTAATATCGCGGATTAAATCGCCGTAGAAACGCATTCTTTCCCCGTGAAAAGGTGGCAATAAAAGCTGACGGCGTTTTTTGTGGATGTCTCCGTCTAACATGACGACGGAATAATCACCAATAATCGGGGCAATAATCCGATTTGCTTCCCCCGGTGCCGAAAATTGTTTACGGTCATTAGTTAAAACCTGTTGTAGGGCCGCAGGACTACTGACAAAGATAAAATTATCTACAGTTAAACCCACTTTTGTGCTAAAAATATCGCCATGCTTGCGGGCGGCATTTTCCATAAAAGCTACAGGATTAATGATCCATTGTGCCATTTGCAGGAAGGTGGGGGCTTTGACCTTGGGGATGATTTTCATAGATTAATTGCTATATCCAATGCTAATTATTTCTAATTGTGACATTTTTTTCCCAGAGACGGCAAGGTGTAATATCAAGTAAACAGCAAAAATTACCGGGCTGTTCCTTGTCTTATCTTCTGGGAGAGAGGGGGATTTTCTGGGAATTTTCAGGATTGGCTTTCTGGTCTAAACAATGATAATCGCGGTAGAATAGCCCCCAGTTCTATTTAATTCGCTTTTATAGTTCAATCTCTCTTTTTTCATTCCTTATAGGGACTTTTTATGATTATTTCCAAGTTTTTGCCCTTAGGAAAAACTGTGATTATCAGGCATTTACCGTTATTAACTACATTTAGCCTTGTTTTTTTCCTGACTACTCCCCCCGCTTTTGCCCTCCAATCCAGTGCCTCCACAGGTTTTAATCCTCAAACTATTCTTTTCCATGCCTTAACTTGGGTGGATAGTTTGGGAGCCGTAGGAGCGATCGCGTTTATAATTATCTATATTCTAGCTACTGTGGCCTTTTTTCCAGGTTCAATCCTGACTTTCGGGGCTGGTGTGGTTTTTGGCCTGGTTTTAGGCTCTTTTTACGTCTTTATCGGGGCAACTATCGGCTCCGCTGCCGCTTTTCTGGTGGGACGTTATTTGGCTAGGGGTTGGGTGGCGGAAAAAATTCAAGGTAATAATAAATTTCAAGCTATCGATGAAGCTGTGGGGAAAGAAGGCCTAAAAATAGTGCTTTTAACCCGGTTATCTCCCATATTTCCTTTTAATCTGCTCAATTATGCCTATGGTGTCACTGGGGTTTCCCTGAAAGACTATCTACTAGGTTCCGCGGGCATGATTCCGGGGACGATAATGTATGTTTATATTGGCTCTTTAGCGGGCAGTCTTGCCACTATCGGCACCTCAACACCAGCCACTAACCCAGTTTTACAATGGACTATTCGCCTGATCGGTTTTATCGCTACCGTTGCCGTCACCCTCTACGTCACAAAAATTGCCCGTCAGGCCCTGGCATCAGTTATCAATGAATAGTAATCATTTATCAGTCAGGGGT
>NZ_JADEXI010000696.1:0-2227 GCF_015207185.1 Microcystis sp. LEGE 08355
GCTTTATTGTAAACTAATCTTACACAGCCCAAGGTGCGCCGCAATAGCGACTCTTGTTCTGCTGTGGGGTAAAATCGGTAGCGATAGCTTTTCCATACCTCACATTTTAGCATATATTTCGTAAACGATGCTCATATTTAACAGTAAAGCCGTCGTAGAACGACGGGGTTTCAGACCCAAAATTTTCGATGATGGCTTGTTGTTGTTGGAGTTGCTCAGTCAGGCTCCTCACGAGGTTTTGTCAGCTATCTACTTCTTGGCGGAGGGCTTTCTCAATTTTCCTTTGGCTCTCTGTGGCAATCCTCCTATCTGTGTTAAACCAGATTTTCTCCCTCATAGCAACCCCTACACGACCTTGATTTTTGTTCGCGACAGCTTCCAGCAGTTATTGAGAGGTTACATCAGTGGGAAGTGGGAAGTAGGGAACACAGAGCAAAAAGCTGACGGCTGACAGCTGATAGCTCTTTATTGCTAACCAGACCGACGATGATCTATTCTGGATACTGGACTGACTCGCGAATCCCCACCGCCAAAAAAGAATAATGTACTGCGATTACCTGGTTCAAATCCTCACCGCACGGGTTTACGATGTCGCCCAAGAAACCCCCTTGGAATTTGCCCCCAATCTCTCCCAACGCTTGCACAATCAGCTTTTACTCAAGCGCGAGGATATGCAGTCGGTTTTCTCTTTTAAACTGCGCGGTGCCTACAACAAAATGGCGCATTTGTCAAGGGATTTGTTACAAAAAGGCGTAATTGCTGCCTCGGCGGGAAATCATGCTCAGGGAGTCGCTTTGGGAGCGCGGCAATTGGGAACCCAAGCGATTATCGTTATGCCTGTCACCACTCCGCAAGTCAAAATCGACGCGGTAAAAGCCCGGGGCGGGATTGTCGTCCTGCACGGTGACACCTACGATGATGCCTACACCTACGCACGGCAGTTAGAAGCGGAAAAAGGTTTAACTTTTATCCATCCCTTCGATGACCCGGAGGTAATCGCCGGCCAGGGTACGATCGGTATGGAGATTTTACGACAATATCAGCAACCGATCGAGGCCATTTTTGTCGCTATTGGTGGCGGCGGGCTAATATCAGGTATTGCAGCCTATGTCAAGCGTTTACGTCCAGAAATTAAAATTATCGGGGTGGAACCTGTGGACTCAGACGCGATGAATCAATCCCTAAAAGCCGGTTATCGGGTGCGTTTGTCCCAGGTGGGATTATTTGCCGATGGGGTGGCGGTGCGCGAGGTGGGAGAGGAGACTTTTCGTCTCTGTCAGCAGTATGTGGATGAGATTATCCTCGTGGATACGGACGATATTTGTGCGGCGATTAAGGATGTTTTTCAAGATACACGCTCGATTTTAGAACCTGCGGGGGCGTTGGCGGTAGCAGGAGCGAAAGCTTATGTAGAAAGAGAGGGAATTGAGGATAAAACGCTCGTTGCTGTGGCTTGTGGGGCGAATATGAACTTTGATCGTTTGCGGTTTGTGGCGGAAAGGGCAGAATTAGGGGAACGGCGCGAGGCGTTGTATGCTGTGACTATTCCCGAAGAGCCTGGCAGTTTACGGCGTTTTTGCGAATGTGTCGGCAAACGCAATTTAACCGAATTTAGTTATCGCATTGCCGATGAAAAAGAAGCACATATTTTTGTCGGCGCCCAGATCGAAAATCGCAGCGATGCCAAGAAATTAGCCGAGAGTTTTGAAGCTTGCGGCTTTAAAACCCTCGATATTAGCGATGACGAATTGACTAAATTGCATCTGCGCCACATGGTGGGAGGGCGATCGCATTTAGCCGATCATGAATTATTTTATCGCTTCGAGTTTCCCGAACGACCGGGGGCTTTAATGAAATTTGTCGCCTCCATGAGTCCCCACTGGAATATCAGCGTTTTCCATTATCGCAATAACGGGGCCGATTACGGGCGCATCGTCGTGGGCATACAAGTCCCCCCCGATGAAATGAATCAATGGCAAGCTTTTCTCGATACTCTCGGCTATCGCTATTGGGATGAAAGTCAAAATCCGGCCTATCAGTTATTTTTAGGTTAAAGTTGGCTGAATAAATCTAAAAACCTTGTTGGATAAGGGTTTTAGACTTTTTTCCCCGCAAAAAGTGCTGACCATTGGAGTGATCGGGGGTAAAATTCAGGCACTTTTTCCCTGAAAATTGGGTAACTGACTACCTCAAAATCGGTAAAACCCCACACCCTACACCCCACACC
>NZ_JADEXI010000697.1:0-2218 GCF_015207185.1 Microcystis sp. LEGE 08355
CTTAACGATAAATACTTATGTCTTGGCATTCCCAAGTTGAACCGGCAATTATCCAAGGGGATTTCTGGCAAGTTAGCCAGTTTTATCAAGAATTGATAGAAAAAGAACCCTTAGAAATTAGTCATTATTGGTATTTAGGATTGGCCTATCTTTTAGAAGCTAGGGAAGAAGAAGCACAAACCACATGGTTATTCGTCCTCAGTCAAGGGGATGAAGGGGAAATGACTGCGTGGACAGCAGATTTAGTCAATATTTTGGATGGGGAAGCGCGAAGACAATTAGAGTTAGGCAATTTAGAAACCAGTTGGTTAATTCGAGGACATATTCGCGAGATTAGTCCCGATAATATTGATAATTTACTGCGGTTTATTTTATTAGCAATTAATTTGAATTATTTCGATCAAGAGCAGTTAAAAACCTGGTTATTTGTTGATGTGTTAAAAATCAATGATTTCCAGAGTCTAGAGTTAAGTTTATTAGCAGAAGTTTTAGAAAAATTTCTCGATTCTCAGATACCAGAAACCGTCCCTTACTTAGAGGCAATATTTCAATCTAACTGTCAGCGACAAACTTTTATCAAAGTAGTAGAAGCTAAAGTACCTTCTCTAGCCATGAATAATAAACCATTGGCTATTGATGTTATTAATACTTGTTTAGCAGTAGAACCGGAGCAAATTTGCCTGTTAGCTGAACTTTATCAATGTTATTTTGATAATCGAGATTTTGCTGCTGCTATGCAAGTAGCTAGTCAATTAAAAACAAGCTGTCGAGATTTGCCTTCTCAAGCTGTCGCTGATTATATTGCTCTTTATGTCAAATTATTTAGTGGTAATTGGGTCGATATTAAGGCAGATATTGAAGAATATACAGAATCCTTGCAAAAAAGTATCACTAATCGAGAATGTCCCAGATTATTGGATAAACCATCCCTAACAATTTTATCCCCTCTAGTTTACCTAGAAGATAACCCACGAAAAAACCGTTACATTAATAATTGTGTTGGTCAATTTTTTCAGGAATACGTTCGCAATAATTCTAACTGTCATTCTTTGCGAAAATCGACTATTAAGGATACCAATAAAGTTCTGAAAATTGGCTATATTGCCCATACTTTATATAATCATTCTATCGGATTAATCTCTAGATGGTTAATGAAGTATCATGACTATAATGAGTTTCATGTCTCTTTATACCTAGTATCTCAAAAAGAAGATTTTATCACTAAAAATGATTTTAGAAATCAGGTAAATGCTTGCTATAACTTACCGATGGATCCTCGAATGATTGCTGAAAAAATCAGTGAAGATAATATTGATATTTTGGTAGATTTAGACAGCATCACTAATAACACAACTTGTCAAGTCATGGCACTTAAACCCGCACCAATACAAGTGACTTGGTTAGGTTTTGATGCGTCAGGAATTCCCGCAATTGATTACTATCTTGCTGATAATTACGTTTTACCAGCAGATGCACAGGAATATTACCGAGAAAAAATTTGGCGCTTACCTAATTCCTATATTTGTGTGGATGGTGTCGAGGTTGCTTACCCCTCTCTCCGAAGAGATGATTTAGGGATTCCAGAGGATGCAATTAATTACTTAACCGTACAAACGGGGGTTAAACGTAACCCTGAAACTATTCGACTTCAGCTACAAGTTTTAAAGGCAGTTCCTAATAGTTATTTGAGTATTCAAGGGTTAAGTGATGCTAAATCAGTAGAAAAATTATTTTTCAAAGTTGCCGAGGAAGAAAGAATTAATTATGAGAGATTAAAAATCTTCCCCCTCTATCCCACAGGAATTTATCGAGCAAATTTAAGAATAGCTGATGTGGTTTTAGATACCTATCCTTTTACGGGAGGAATGACGACTTTAGATGTGCTGTGGATGGGGATTCCTTTAGTTACAAAAGTTGGTCAACAATGGTCATCGAGAAATAGTTATACTTTAATGGTTAATGCGGGAATTAGTGAGGGTATTGCTTGGAGTGATGAGGAGTATATCGATTGGGGAATTAAGTTAGGTAAGGATGAACAGTTGAGACGCAAAGTTATCGCTAAATTGGATGAATCTAGAAAAACTTCACCGATTTGGAATGCACGTCAGTTTACTAAAGATGTGGAAAGCGCCTATCGTCAAATGTGGCAAATCTATTGTGAAAGTTAATTAAGGAGAGAATTAAATCATGTCTTGGCAAAATGAAGTTAAAACCGCTT
>NZ_JADEXI010000698.1:0-2209 GCF_015207185.1 Microcystis sp. LEGE 08355
CTGTGTAAGACAGTACATGGTTTTTTAACTGTGGTATGCGACGGTGGTGGAAGCAGAAACTTAAATCGTGAGGTTTAGGAATCGCCGCACTTTTAGGGCGGCGAGGATGTCAAAATATTTACCATAACCCAAAGCTGGCGATCCTTCCAGCTTCTTGGCTATGGCCCGGGGTCTCGGTAGCGCCAAAGGCAATCCTGTACCAAGAATCTCCGCTATGAATATTAACATCGAGGCTTCTGTACCCCGTCGTTAATTTTTAGCTAAACCTGCCAGGGAGAGTCCCTAATTGGCAGAATGACCTGCGAACCATAATCAGGTTATCCTGTGAATTGGTGGCTCTCCCTATGGGGTTGCTCCTGAGATAATCCCCCCACCGAGGACGATTTCCCCTTCATAAATCACGGCTGCTTGGCCTGGGGTGATACTAAATTGTGGTTCATCGAAAACCAGCTTCACTTGATTATTTTCTAGGGGAATAACATTGACGGGAACAGCCGGAGAACGATAACGGACCTGTACTTGAGCGCGGATAGGGGTGGTAGGTTCAGCAATAGAAACCCAGTTCATCCGTCCGACAAGACAAGCGGCACTAACGGCACTTTCGCGATTACCGACGATAACCCGATTCATGACGGGATCAAGTTTTACCACATAGAGAGGTTCGGCGGCGGCGATGCCGATGCCTTTGCGTTGTCCGATCGTATAATGATGGATACCGCTATGTTTACCCAAAACTTTGCCATCGAGATCGACGATATCGCCCTCACTAACGGCGATATACTTATCCAAGAACGATCGCATCGTTCCGTGAGCTTCAATCAAGCACAAATCCTGACTATCGGGTTTATCTGCTGTTTTTAAGCCGAATTCCTGGGCAATTCTGCGGGTTTCTGCCTTGGTTTGTTCTCCCAAGGGAAATAAAGTCCCACGCAGTACATCTTGAGTTAGATCATAGAGAAAATAGGATTGATCTTTATTTTTATCGACGGCGCGCAGCAGTTGATAACGGTTATTTTCGGGAGAAAAACGAATTCTAGCGTAGTGACCGGTGGCAATAGTATCCGTTTGCAAGGTTTCCCTAGCATAATGCAGCATCGGGCTAAATTTTACCGCTTTATTGCACTGAGAACAGGGGAGCGGTGTGATTCCCGCTTCGTAACCGGAAACCAGATAATCAATAATTTCTTTTTGGAAAAGCTCGCGACTATCGACGATATGATGGGGAACACCCAGCTGCTCACAAATAAAGGCCGCATCTACCATCCCCTCGGAGCAGCATTGACCTTTACCCTTCATTAACCACAGGGTCAAGCCAATAACATCATAACCTTGAGCGTGTAAGGCGGCAGCGGCAACAGAGCTATCTACTCCCCCCGATAGACCGACAACAACTTTTCCCATAAATCTTGTAATGATTTTTAACCAATATACTTTCTAGACTAGCATCTCCTACTTTAAAATTTGGACATGGTGTACCCAAATTTCGTGTGAGGACAAACCAGCATGATGAGAACAAACCTACTGTTTTTCTCGGGCCTATTTTGGTTAAAAGTCGGGATAATCGCTCAAGGAACGCTGCTGCTAAAAGCAAACTTATCTTTTGCCCAGAATCTTTATCCCGGTCGTCGTTTGCCCCCACCGCCGGCGGTGAGACAACCAACTAAACGTTCAGACAGTCCCAGTGCTGTTAATTGTTCCCAATGTTCACCCTTAAATTTACCCCTCGTTAATTCTCCATCAGTTCGCCCCCCGGTGGCTGCCCCAGTTTCCGGTAATCAACCCCTGAGAGAATACGTTTTTCAAGCTCCCGCTACCGTGCGTCCCGCCGATGCTGCGGTGATTAATAATCATCCTCGTCCAACTGTCAATCCACCGGCACCCAGACCTGAAAATCGCGCCAATAAACCCCCTTCTCCCCCACCACAGCAGCGGGTTATTGCTACTAATCAACTCTTTCGCGTTGAAGTTAGGAGTAATAGTGCAGCAGCGTTGGCAAAAATTAAAGAAATTGAACCCCTCGCATTTATCCGCGCGGGAGAAAATGTTATTCAAGCGGGGTTATTTCAGCAACAATACCAAGCTAAACAACGGGTACAAGAGTTAACTAAACAGGGTTTTAGCGCTCAGATTATTACCCTCAATAATTAGGGTTTACTGAAAAAGTCTGTTGGTGGGGTGTAGGGTGTGGGGTGTAGGGTGTGGGGTGTAG
>NZ_JADEXI010000699.1:0-2206 GCF_015207185.1 Microcystis sp. LEGE 08355
GTACATCCCTAGCATTGCCAGAAGTATCATAATTACCCTTGAGAGTGGGGGTGGTCGGGTTGCTGATGTCGATGATTTGCAGTCCTGACGTATCATCAGCTACATAAGCGTAGTTCCCCACTATTTGTACATCCCTAGCATTGCCAGAAGTATCATAATTACCCTTGAGAGTGGGGGTGGTCGGGTTGCTGATGTCGATGATTTGCAGTCCTGACGTATCATCAGCTACATAAGCGTAGTTACCGACTATTTGTACATCCCTAGCATTGCCAGAAGTATCATAATTACCCTTGAGAGTGGGGGTGGTCGGGTTGCTGATGTCGATGATTTGCAGTCCTGACGTATCATCAGCTACATAAGCGTAGTTACCGACTATTTGAACACCAGAAGCCAAGCCAGAATGATCATAATTACTCTTGGGAGTAGGAGTTGTAGGATTGCCGATGTCGATAATTTGCAGTCCTGATGAATTATCAGCCACATAAGCATAGTTACCCACTACTTGTACATCCAAAGCAACGCTGGGAGTATCATAATTACCCTTGAGAGTGGGATTTGTCGGGTTGCTAATGTCGATGATTTGCAGTCCTTTATCATAATCAGCTACATAAGCATAGTTACCGACTACTTGTACACCCGCAGCATTGCCAGAAGTATTGTAATTACCCTTGAGAGTGGGGTTTGTCGGGTTGCTGATGTCGATTATTTGCAGTCCTAAACCAGCAGCAGCTAGATAAGCATAGTTACCGACTATTTGTACATCCTCAGCACGGCCAGAAAAAGTACCCTTGAGAGTGGGGTTTATCGGGTTGCTGATGTCGATGATTTGCAGTCCTTTATCATAATCAGCTACATAAGCATAGTTACCGACTATTTGTACACCTAAAGCCCAGCCAGAAGTATTATAATTACCCTTGAGAGTGGGGTTTGTCGGGTTGCTAATGTCGATGATTTGCAGTCCTGACGTATCATCAGCTACATAAGCATAGTTGCCGACTATTTGTACACCCGCAGCATAGCCAGAAGTATTATAATTACCCTTGAAGGTGGGGTTTGTCGGGTTGCTGATGTCGATAATGTGCAGTCCTGAACCTACATCAGCTACATAAGCATAGTTACCGACTACTTGTACATCTTGGTCTATATAAACACCAGGAGTTAGATAACCAGAAGGAATATCATAACTTCCCTTAAAAATCGGGTTACTGGGGTTACTAATATCAATAATCTCCAGAGTGTCCCCTACCGCATAAGCATAGTTACCGACTATTGTTACCGCACTGGCATAGCTTAATCTATACCATCCTCCTACTAACGTAGGGGCAAATACTCCGGGATAAGTGTTGAGTATATCCGACTGAAAAACACCAGATGTCTGCAAATCCGACAAATCTAAGGTTTCAATAAAGGTTTGATTCTCTCCCTTTATCGCGGGTAAACTCACCTCTAACTCCCAACTTCCTCCTAAGGCTGCATTTCCTACCCGTCTGCTGGAAGCCGCTATTTTCGCCCCAGTAATTTGGGACAATTTATTAATAAACTCTGTCCCGGCATCTCCCGCCGCGACCTGACAACCGTACAGTAGGATACGATTAATCTTTGCCCAATTCTGTAACTGTTGGCGGTAATCGTAAATATTTGTTAAATTAAGTTGACAATTCCCTAAATATAAGCATCCTGGCGCACCATGGGAAACCAGGTGAATGGTGGTAATCTGGGGATTTTGTTGTAAAAAAGCGGATATTTGTTCGATTCCGTCTTCGTTGGGAGAGAGAATAACCGTGGCGACTTCTGGAATTACCCCAGCTTGGAGACTTTGATAATCGCTAACACCAGCATCGAGGAAAACTACAGTAGCGGTTAAACGCTGATTTCTCGCACTATCCACCTGATTAGCTTGACTCAAGCCATCAGATTGAGCAAAATTGAACAAAACATCGTCAACAGCAGGAAAGCTCGGCAAAAGGGTAGAAGTCATGACGTTAACTGCAAAGGTTTATTGCTAACAGTTTTAGCCTAACAATGGCCAATCTTTCAAGGGGGATATAACAAAAATTTACAGAAAACGGGTTTCTCAAAGGAACCCGTTTTCTAAGAAACCCGTTTTCTAGATATTGATTTTTGCCAAAGACTGCTTAAATTCTGCGAGAGAATTAGCGGTAGCTGCTAATTTTAGTAGCTCTTCTAAGATAGTAGGGTTAGTGAT
>NZ_JADEXI010000700.1:0-2202 GCF_015207185.1 Microcystis sp. LEGE 08355
GTACCAGATCTGGGAGGGATCGGGGGGAAAATTCCGGGACTTTTTCCCTGAAAATTAGGTAATTGACCCCCTCAAAATCGCTAAAACCCTACACCCTACACCCTACACCCTACACCCTGCCCCCACCGAAAAGCTTTTTGCCGCAAACCCTACTTATGCACAAAAAAAACTCGTTTACTTTTCCGTAAACGAGTTTACTTTCCATGATATGATCAATAGTCCTTTGAGTTATTTAGCAACTGCTACCGGTGCTTTGACGGGCTGGGGCTGGGGCTGCAGGTCGCGCAAACTTGGGAAAAGGAAGTGGTTTTCCTCCACATATTGCGCTCCAAACAGTCCTTTTTCAGCCCAGAAATAGCGATCGGTTGTATGCTCGTTACGCTTAACAATCAATAAAGCTGGTGGGCTAATGCCTATAGCTTGAATATACTTACGCGCCGCAGTTACGGGTTTATCCTCGCCACTTTCAATACTATACTGGGGTACAAGTTCAAGTATCTTACGTCCTTCTTGACGACGGCGACTTTTACGTTTCCGTTTTCTGGCCAACCCAATTACCTCCTGTTCTGGCTAATCGTTGTAATGATAGTTACAAAAGCCGTAGCGATTATATCCCTTCTAGACCAAGAAATCAAGTGTCTCTCACAAACCCAATTACAGACAAGTTTGACTAGAAGCTAGACTGAGACTAGGTTTAAGTTTTTCTGACAAAAACACACCCACAAATATCGATACAAAACTTATTATTCTTAAACTTTTGTTAATACATACCGTGATCCACCCCGAAAATAGTGACCAAACCCTTGTTCTAACTGCTTTTTGCCAGTTGCCCTCGACCCAAGGGGAGGGACATTCTCTCCCCTGTCAACTGGGAAATAAAACTGGCAACCCTAGCTTGATCAAGGTTTTCTGATTTTTTACTTTTTACTTTCTTGGTATGCTCTTCTCCTCCCCCTCCCGGACTCCCCTGAGTGATGATTTTATTGCCCTCTGTCAAGTGCAGATGGAACTTTTGCGGGAGCAAATGGAAGCGGACAGAAGTGCAGTTTATTTAACTGAACCTTTATCGAGTAATTTAATCCCAGTCGTTGTTTGTCCGCCTTTTAACCCCCCTTCTCCCCAAAAAAAGCGGCTTTCCTTACAACCAGAGCAACCAGCAGCCGACTTGTTAACTGCGGTTAAGTTAGAAGATTTATCCCACCTCTGGGGTAATCAGGAGAGCGTCAGCGGTCATCGCTTGTTTTTACCCTTAATGTATGAAGAGGGCATGATCGGATTATTGGTGACAACCCGAGAAAAACGACCTTGGCAAAGTTGGGAATTAACCCAGATGGAAAAAATCACCCAAACCCTCGCTTTGGCCTGTGTACTCGATCGCCAATTGGGAGAAGAACGTTATTATCGACAATGGCAACGACAGCGCCTCGATACCTTTCTCCATCAAATCCGCAATCCCCTCACCGCTTTAAAAACCTTTGGTAAACTTCTACTCAAAAGGCTTTTAGCCGAAGAAGGTAACGATCCCGCTATTACTGGTATGCTGAGGGAAAGCGATCGAGTTCGCGACTTAATTGCCGAATTTGAGGGACAAATTCAGCAAGAAAGCGAAAATTACCCCACCGTCGATATTCCTCTCCTGCAAGCGCAATCTTCCCCCACCGCCTTTCTCTTACCTGCTGGCAGCGGCCAACTAACTCCGATCGATCTCCATGATCTTCTCGATCCGCTGCTCCTTTCGGCCCAAGCGGTAGCCAAAGAGAGAAATCTCAGTCTAGAAACGATTCACGGGGAAGATATACCACTTATTCGGGCCAATATCCCTGGTTTGCGGGAAGTATTCAGTAATTTAATTGATAATGCCCTCAAATATACTCCTGCTGGCGGAAAAGTCACCGTCGAGGTGCATAATGTTAAGAATAGTGTAGAAATTGTTTTTAAAGACACGGGTTATGGTATTCCGACGAGCGATCGAGAAAGAATTTTTCAACGTCACTACCGGGGAGTGCAAGCAGGGGGAGATATACCGGGTACAGGATTAGGTTTAGCGATCGCCAAAGAATTAATTACCAGCATGGGGGGGACGATCGAATTTATCAGTCCCAATCCCGATCCAACAAGTTCCCCCTACCCCGGCACGGTTTTTCGGGTTAGTATGCCGGTTATAGCCGATAGAAATCTTAGTATAGAAGGATGATCTGGTGG
>NZ_JADEXI010000701.1:0-2201 GCF_015207185.1 Microcystis sp. LEGE 08355
ACGATGAACTATCCGCAGAAGATTCATCCGCTTACCGCAAAGGTTTAGACTTTCCCAATCAAGAACTGGTGGATTATTGGGATTTTATGTATTACTCTTTTACTATCGCTATGTGTTACCAAACATCGGACGTATCCATTGAAAGTGTTGCGATGCGACGCATGACACTCTTTCATTCCATCCTCTCTTTTATCTTAGTAGCAGTAGTTATCGGTTTAGTGGTAAACATAATTTCTAATCTCATTTAATGGTGAAACAGACTTCTAATATAACCTGTGTATTCTGGTTCCAAGGCAGAGCCTTGGAACCAGAGGATTTAGGCTCTGCCTTATTCATATATATCATTCTTCAGGTAGAACCTAAAAATGGCGTTCCCAGGTAGAACTTGGGAACGAGGTAAACGAGGTAAATATAACCTGTGTGGAACAGGCTTCTAGCCTTCGGAATTGCCTAAGTTTTAAGAAATCAAGGTGAGTTTCTGGCATCAAAATAAATCATTAAAATGATAAGGACAGGTTTCAGGGATGTTAGAAGGGGGATAGTCAATCAAATACAGGTCAACTGCATCCGAATAGATCCCTTGCCATTCTACTTCTAGCTTAGGCTTCATTGATAGACTGTAGCGACGCTTAAGAGTGTTAGAGAAAGCTTTGATTTCGGCTTGCCAATGGCGATTACACTCAGGCTTATTAGCGTAATCAATCTTCAGGCGGTGTTGCATAATTCGAGTTAGTAAGGAGACCACTGCTTGATAATCACTACGTCCCAAAGCTTCGATCTCCTCAATCAGGTTTTCCCAGTCCAATTCTTGGACATTTTGTTCTTTTAAGGCTTGGGCTTGTTTCATTGTCCATTGATAGAAATCTGTCTCGTAAATTTTATCGATAGCTATCTGACTCATAAGTTAAACTCCTGTTAGATTGCAATAAAAAAACTAGACAAATATAGATAGCAGCGGCTTTATTAGTCCCGACTTAAGTAGGGAGGCACAATTATTTGTAGGATGGGTTAGCGGTAGCGTAACCCATGCGGGGGTTGGGTTTCATGCTTCAACCCAACCTACGTTAATCTTATATTTAATTCCACCCACCTACTTACATAAGCAAAGACAAATATTCCCACCTAAGCTCAGTCTAACCTTAAACGAGGCAAATGTCTATTTGGGGGGAGCATCCCATTTTCGAGGTTTATCCTAAAACTGGAACCCAACAGAAGAACCTGGCTGGTGGTGGGGAGATGCAGAGAAATAGGATTGCGGTCTCGCGTAGCGAGTGCCTTCGGCAACACTGGCATTGAGGTGAAAGCGGCTACTTTGGAAGCGACGAGGGCTGAGTTGGAGAGAATGCGTATTAGAAAGTCTAGTTTACAAGCTTCTCGTTTCGTAGTAACGACTTCAGTCGTCCCTGATTATAACCGTTTTTTTAAAACCGGATTTGGCCTAATAGACATCTCCAAGAAATAAATTAACAGAGAATTAAGTGTGATATAATGAGATTTTACTTTTTTGAGCCATGAATAAACTTCTCGAACATATCGAAAGCAATCCTCTTTTGAGAGAATATGTTGTTTGGTTTGCCAAACGTAAACAACTAAGTTAACAAGCGAACTCTACAAACACTTTGGCATAGCTGAACAAGAAGAGGCATTCCGCAAAGGTTTGATTCCTTATTTACCATCGATAAAAAACAACAAGACTGAAAATTTAGAGTCAGATAGGAGGGCTTAAAATGGTCAATACAATTAGTATTGTCATCTCCAAAAATCCCGATGGATATTTAGTCAAATTTCCTGAATTAGATGCGATTGATTACCAAGATAGTTCTCTAGAGGGTGTTTTAAATCGACTCAAAGATGCCCTAGAAACTCATCTTACGTCTGAAGGTAAGGAAATTATGAAGTTTGCGGGGATTTGGGAAGATCTTCCTGAGGAAGATTTTAGAAATTTTTGTGAAGAAGTAGAACAGCGTCGTCAAAATTCTTTATCGCGGAGATTCGAGATTTGAAACCTTGTTTACTTGATACTGATATTCTTTCCTTGTTTTTCCGCAATCATCCCCAGGTCGTTCATTGTTGTAATTTGTATCTCCAAGAATACAGGCAATTGAGTTTTAGCTTGATTACTTATTATGAAATCTTGAGTGGTTTAAAACATCGAGATGCCCAGAAACAGCTTGACAAGTTTTTGGAATTTTCCTAGTTTA
>NZ_JADEXI010000702.1:0-2199 GCF_015207185.1 Microcystis sp. LEGE 08355
ACAGGAATCGGGCCGGTGACGGGTGGGGAAGGTGTCGTCCCTGGATTGGTATCGGTGACGGGTGCGGGAGGTGTCGTCCCTGGATTGGTATCGGTGACGGGTGCGGGAGGTGTCGTCCCGGTCGTGGGACTCGGACCGGTGACGGGTGCGGGAGAAATCGGTGGATTGGAAGGGGGATTATGACTCAAGAATTGCCAAGCGATCGCAGCCAGCAAACCGAGAACACCGACAGCGAGCGCTACTACGACTAGGGGTGAAACCCTAGTGAGCGCGGGGGGAGAAGTACGACTAGAAACCGAAGAAGATGCAGGGGGGGGAGTGGGTATTGCTGTCACCACTTCTTCTCCGGGGTAGGTGTCCCCGCCGTGATCAAAATCTTGGTCATTAAGATCGGGAATAATCCGTTCTTTGGCCTCAGCATAAACTAAAGGCGTGACAGGTTCAGCCGCAGGAACTACCCGACAATAAACTAGGGCGATGGTGGAGTTATCGTGACCGTTTTTCTGGTTAGCTAGTTGTAATAAACTTTCCCCCACGGCGGTTACATTTTTCTCTCCTCGCAAAAGAGGCACAATTTCACTGTCCCAGTATTGTTCTACCCGATCGTAATCACTTAAACCATCGGAACAGAGGAGAAAAACACAATCTTGATCAATAATCAACCTCTGAACGGTGGGATGGAGATTATTGGCGCTACTCATGCCCAAAGCTTGCACCAAGGCCCCCGCGTTGGGATACTGTATGGCATCACGATAGAGGAGATAGCCTAATTTCACTTCCCTGGAAGCGAGATCGTCATCCACCGTCACTTGATGACAACTGTGGGCAGTAATCCAATAGATGCGGGAATCCCCCACATGGGCCGCGTACATTTCCTGGGCCTGGGCAAAAGCCATAACTAGAGTCGTACCCATGCGCTGACGATCTTGTCTTGACTCCTGATCATTGCGTTGACTGATCAGATCATTGGTGACACGAATCGCCTGTTCGAGGACAAGACTGTAACTATCGGGATAGACTTCAATATTAGTGGTGGGACTGGGATTAATTTCCCTAGACAGGGTTTCGATCGCCAATTGAGCAGCGATTTCGCCCCCTTCCTGACCGCCGATGCCATCACAGACAATCGCCAGGGGATTTTGACCATGAGCGAGGGTTATGGCCTGATTAGTCGGGGGATAACAGGCATCCTCGTTGTGTTCCCGCATCAGACCGGTATCAGTGCAGGTAAAAATCTCATAGCTGCGTTCTTGACCTCCACCGTAGTGCTGTAGTGCATAATCGAGGATAGCGATCAGGGATTCCGGGCGATCGAGATCACCGGATTCTAGCTCTTGGGTCAGGGATACGAGAAAATCTTGAATATTAGCGGCTGCCGTCGGGATCAGACCGGTCCAGAAAGCTCCTAAATCTTTTAAATTGGGAGCGGTGGCCTCATCTTTGCTTAATTCTAGCAATTGCAGCAGCTGATTATTCACTCTCGTCAGCGAAGGGTTGAGCAGACTAGAGACTACAGCCTTTCTCTGAAGGGGATGCCAGAGTTTGGCCATTTGCCATAACCAGTGAATTTGTCTTAAATCGGAAGCTTGCGACCAAACCTCGGCTAGAGTGGGCAATAGTTCCGGATATATTAATTCTCCCGTTTGATCGAGGGGAATAGTGCCGTATTCCAACAGCCAGATGTCCATATTCAAGCGTTCATCGGGACTGGGAATATAGCCATAGACTTGGGGAATGTGGAGATGGAAGGGTAACAATTTTAGGTAGAGGGAGAGCCAGCTAGGAGGTTCTTCCGGTGCTTGGGGTGCTTGAGCGGGTTTAGTATCAAGAACAATTTGTGGTTGTTTGACCAAATAACGATTATCAATTAGCTCGCCAACATGATAATAGGTTCTCACCCAATCACCCATCATCCATAAATAGCGCTTAACTAAAGGAGTACCGCATTTTTCACAGAATCTATTAGTGAGAGCGTTCGGGGATAGACAGGTTAGGTTTTGACATTGGAGGGTTGTCACGGAATCCATGAAAACTGCTGACTCCTAAAGCGCGGTTAGTATAGGTTAATAAAATAGCGTGTTTTTATCCACGATGACTGCCAGTGTATTGCAGTGTTTCCCAAATTTTACCCTTTGTGGCTCGATCGAGAATAATTAATGCTGACAGTGCCATCTCTATAGGTATGTCTGGGGTGTGGGG
>NZ_JADEXI010000703.1:0-2195 GCF_015207185.1 Microcystis sp. LEGE 08355
CTGGTATCGTAATCGGTGGAGACAGTTTCCGGGTTAGAGTTGACCATAATCGTCTCAAAACCGGCGTTACTGAGGGAAAAAGCGGCATGACAACAACAGTAGTCAAATTCTATCCCCTGGCCGATGCGATTGGGGCCACCACCAAGGATCATCACTTTGCGTTTATCGGAGGGTAAAACTTCCGATTCTACCCGTTCGTAGGTGGAATAATAATAGGGTGTCAGGGCCTCAAATTCTGCCGCGCAGGTATCCACCATTTTATAGACGGGAACAATACCTAAACCCTTGCGATAACTTCTCACTTCGTCCTCGCTGCTGTTGGTGGCGAAGGCGATTTGGCGATCACTAAAACCCTGTTGTTTAATAGCGAATAGGTCCTCTTGGCTGAGACTTTTCAGGGGAGTTCGTTTGAGAAACTTCTCGGTTTCCATCAAATCGGCCAATTTATCGAGGAACCAGGGATCGATCCCGGTTAGTTCGTGGATTTCCTCCCCATTCATGCCCAATTTAAAAGCATGATAGATACTATAAACCCGTTCGGGGTTAGGTGTCCGCAAACCGGCCCGGACTTCCGAGAGGGGGGGGAGAGTTTCGATTTTATCGCAACCAAAGCCAAAACGTCCCGTTTCTAGGGAGCGAAGAGCTTTTTGAAAGGATTCTTGGAAAGTTCGACCGATAGCCATGGCTTCCCCGACGGATTTCATCTGGGTGGTTAGAATCGGTTGGGAGCCGGGGAATTTCTCGAAGGCAAAGCGAGGAATTTTGGTGACGACGTAATCGATAGTCGGTTCAAAGGAAGCCGGGGTTTTTTTGGTTATATCGTTGGGAATTTCGTCTAAAGTGTAGCCTACTGCTAGTTTAGCGGCAAATTTAGCGATCGGGAATCCCGTGGCTTTCGATGCTAGGGCCGAAGAACGGGATACCCGGGGATTCATCTCAATCACGATTACGTCGCCGTTAGTGGGATTAACGGAGAATTGGATGTTCGAGCCGCCGGTTTCTACGCCAATTTCCCGAATAATTGCCTTAGAATAGTCCCGGAGGCGTTGGTATTCTTTATCGGTTAGGGTTTGGGCGGGCGCAACCGTAATCGAGTCGCCGGTATGGACCCCCATCGGGTCAAAGTTTTCGATCGAACAGATAATCACCACGTTATCGGCTAGATCGCGCATTACCTCTAATTCGTATTCTTTCCAGCCAATTAGGGATTTTTCGACGAGAATTTGCGATGTAGGCGAACAATCTAGCCCATACTCGGCCATCGGTTCAAATTCTTCTTGGTTATAGGCAATACCGCCCCCCGTTCCTCCTAAAGTGAAGGCCGGCCGGATAATGAGAGGATAGGAACCGATCTGATGACCGATCGCTTTTGCCTCCTCTAAATTGTTGGCAATCCCCGAAGGACAGACGGGAACACCGATTTTCTCCATTGCTTTTTTGAATAGTTCCCTATCTTCGGCTTTTTCAATAGCGGGAAGTTTTGCCCCGATCAGTTCCACGTTATATTTTTCTAAAACGCCGCTTTTGGCCAAAGCGACGGCGGTATTTAGGGCAGTTTGACCACCCATAGTCGGTAGAATCGCATCGGGGCGTTCTTTGGCGATAATTTTCTCGACAATTTCTGGCAAAATTGGTTCAATGTAGGTGCGATCGGCCATTTCCGGGTCGGTCATGATCGAGGCGGGGTTAGAATTGACTAAAATTACCTCATAACCTTCTTCTCGTAGGGCTTTACAGGCTTGAGTTCCCGAATAGTCGAATTCACAGGCTTGTCCGATGACAATCGGGCCAGCGCCCAAGATTAGGATTTTTTGTAAGTCATCACGGCGTGGCATAGGCTTAGGGTTGCTTGACGATAAACCCCAATCATTGTATATGTTGTCACCCTCTATTCCCTAAAGCTTTATTTAGGTTTAATGACCTTATTGTGTCCCTCAGCCTTCAGCCTTGAATCAGTGATCAGATCTGAGCCTTGTACTAGCGACTGTTCACTATCTCCCCGCTCCCCAACACCCAACCGATCACCAGATAGGTAGGGCTTGCTGAATAAATCTAAAAACCTTGCTGGATAAGACTTTTAGACTTTTTGTCAATCCAAAAGTACCGGCTTAGGGAGTGAGCGGGGGGAAAATTCAGGTACTTTTTCCCTGAAAATTAGGTAATTGACCAGATGAAAATCGGTAAAACCCTACACC
>NZ_JADEXI010000704.1:0-2190 GCF_015207185.1 Microcystis sp. LEGE 08355
AGATAGGATAGAATGGTATAACTTGATCTGGGATTTTCTCTGATGCTATATTATCGAAAAAATCGGGTCTAAAACCTCGACTTTTAAGGCGAAAAGTTTTTGGAGCGGGCCATAAATCCCCGTTACAAAAACGGCCTCCTGCCCCCTGCCCCCTGCCTCCGTTAAAAAAATGTCCAATCAATCCTCACCTAACTCCACAGAAATACAGGCAATTTTTGATCAGATCGCTCCCGAATATGACCGACTTAATCAAGAATTAAGTTTAGGATTACACCGCGTCTGGAAATTAATGACAGTCAAGTGGTGTCAACCCGAAAAAGGCGATTTTGCCCTCGATATCTGTTGTGGCAGCGGCGACCTGGCTAACCTATTATCAAAACAAGTGGGTAAAACCGGCCAAGTGATCGGACTAGATTTTTCCCCACAACAATTAAAAATCGCCCGTCAGCGTTTTAGTGCCACTAATATTAACTGGATGGAAGGGGATGCCCTCAATTTACCCTTTGCCGATTCTAGCTTTGATTGTGCCACTATTGGCTATGGATTACGCAATGTGGTGGATATTGCCCAATGTTTGGGGGAATTATACCGAGTCCTCAAACCGGGCGCTAAAGCGGCGATTCTGGACTTCCATCAACCCACCGAAACCATCGCCAAATTCTTCCAAAACTGGTATCTCGAGCATATCGTCGTTCCGGCTGCCGAGCGCTACGGTTTAACTGACCAGTACGCTTATATTAGTCCCAGTATCGATCGCTTTCCCCGGGGCCCAGAACAGGTAAAATTAGGCTATCGGTCGGGATTTTCCAGTGCCGTTCACTATCCACTCCTAGCAGGACTGATGGGAGTGTTAGTCTTAAAGAAATAACTCACTCACATTTCCGTTTATTTTTTGCTGCTAAATTGAATCTCGCTACTCTTTGGACATGGATATTACCGCCGATCGCGGGGGCAATTATTGGCTATTTTACGAACGATGTAGCCATAAAAATGCTATTTCGTCCCTACAAGGCGATTTATATCGGTAAGCGTCCTCTTCCCTTCACCCCGGGGCTAATTCCTCGCAATCAAGATCGATTAGCTGTCCGGGTATCGGATACGATCATGGGTTCCCTGTTAACCCCCGAGGAACTACAAAAACTGGCTAAACGACTCCTCGACACCGAAAGGGTACAGGGGGCGATACTCTGGCTGTTACAATTAGCTTTAAAACAAATCAAAGGCGATCGACAAGCAAAAACCGCCGAGATTTTGGCGGCGATTCTTCACGATTTATTCGGGGAATCTTTAGCGAGATTACTAAAAGTTTTAGCCCGACGACAGGACTTTTTAGAAAAACAGATCAATCAAATTTTTGATCGCCTAGTCTTAGAATTTTCTCTCAGTGAACAACAGGCGCGACAATTCTCCGATTGGCTATTAGAAACCGTCCTACCTGCTGATGTTATCCGTCTAGCTTTAATCGACTTTTTAACCGATCGCAATATTCAAGTTATCGATGAAGGATTTCGGGAAAAAACCAGTGGAACCTATTGGGTAGTAGCCAATTTATTCGGTTTACGCAATGCCCTCGCTCGCTTACGCACTTTTTGCCTTGATGAAAAGGATTTAGCTAATACCAGAATCAAAGAATTATTACTATCTTTAGAGATGCGTAATCGTCTGAAAAACTGGTTACAAAGTATCTCTTTGCAAAATTTACCTATCTCCACCGTCAGACAATTGCGTAAAACCACTAGAGACACGGTGCGAATTTATATTCAAGAAAGTGGCGAACAATTTCTGCAAGATTTTGGACAAACGATCGACTGGAATCAAATCGCTAATTTAATTATTAATCGTCTGCAATCTTCGGGGTCAATGACTACATCATTAGGGGTAATTAGTCAAGAGTTAGCGTTAATTTTAGAGCGTTATCTAGAGGAAGATTTAGAGAAATTAGTCGCCCAAATTATCCCAATTCTCAATATCGATCAAGTGATCCGCGATCGGGTAAATGCTACTTCCCCTGCTGATCTGGAAAATGCTATTCAAGGCATTGTTAAACAGGAATTACAGGGAATTGTTAATCTTGGTGGGATTCTCGGTCTTCTAGTCGGACTAATGCAAACAATTATTTTAATTGCACAGAATCCGGGGTAATAATTAGGGTCTGCTGAAAAAGTTTGTTGGTGGGGGCAGGGTGTGGGG
>NZ_JADEXI010000705.1:0-2187 GCF_015207185.1 Microcystis sp. LEGE 08355
TTATCAGTTATCAGTTATCAGTTATCAGTTATCAGTTATCAGTTATCAGTTATCAGTTATCAGTTATCAGTTATCAGTTATCAGTTATCAGTTATCAGTTATCAGTTATCAGTTATCAGTTATCAGACCAAAATCTAAACCAAAACGCCCTAAATAAGATTCTAATTGTTCAATTCCATCAGCTTGGGGATCGCGTTTTTTATCCCGCCATACTTTCAATTCAATCCCTAAAATTACATCTTTATAACGCAGACATAAATCCATTCTATCGCTACCAATTGCATACTCTCTTTCTAAAACTCCCCCACCATTAACCACACGATGTAAAAAAGCCATTAATACTATATGTGGAGCAATTTCATGATAAGCAGCACTACTTAATAATGGTTCGACCTGTTGTCGCCAAAATTTGAGAAATGCTGTTAATAAAGCATCTATATTTAATTCACCTGTTGTAGTCAACCAACTAGGAATAATTAAAGGTAAACTGTCCTGAGTTCCTTGTACTAAAACGCGGGGAATAACTTCACGATATATGGGGTTAGAAATAACTAATCCCCCATCGGATCACGTTGTAATAATCCTAAATCTATTAAATATTGGCGATCATCTGCTAGAGTATCGGGTAAGGTTTTCCCTGCTAAAATCGGTTCAATAATGTTTTTCACTCGTTTTTCCCTGAGTTTTTCCGCTAAACTGTCTAAATGAGTATCTTGACGAGCAATTAATATTTCTTTGGCTGTTAAAATATGTTCTTTGGTAATAGTAATACTTCTATCTTTTGCAATTTTTTCTGCATTTTTTTTAGCTAAAGCATTGACTAATCAGGGTTGTCCTTGAGTTAAATCATAAGCTGTTTCTATTGCTTCTGGTGTGAAAATTTGTCCCGTTGCTGCTGTATGTTGTTGATATAATTCTCCCACTTCTGCAAGATTAAAATTTCGCATAGTCAGAGAAGCAACTTTGATATTAAAAGGACTAGATGTATTTAATCTATCACTACCACCAGATGCTACTTTATAATCTCTCACATCTCGTAAACCAATTAATCCTACTGACGAGGGAAAATTTTCTGGACGATTAGGAAAACCATCTCTTAACTGTCGTAAAACTGATATTAATGTTTGGTCTTGTAAAGAGTCAATTTCATCTATAAATAATACTATGGGACGATTGATAGCTTTTGCCCAACCTCTTAAAAAAGCCTTTATTCTGCTTCCTGGTTCTTCCTGTTGCCATTGTTTAGCAGGTGGTTGTAATTCCGTCGGGTAAACTATCCTCAATTGTATTATACCATGCCCCTAAAATTGCTAATTCGGCGGCAGTAGGATCATGATTAAATGCACTTCCTACTTCCACTGACACCATGACTGCGGCATAATTTCCGGTGTCGGTAAGTTGTTTTGCTAGGGATAACATAGCGGTGGTTTTCCCTGTTTGTCGTGGTGCGTGAAGGACAAAATAACTACGTTGTTGAATTAGCTCCTCTAAATCTGGTAATCTGACTGTGGGAGAGAGCATATAGTGGATATCGTCTTTACAGGGACCTGCAATATTAAACCAGCGAGTCATAGAATTTTGGTAATAGGTGAACTCTTTAAGTTTACACATTTTTTATGCTCCCGATACATTATTAAAACCACCAGCTAATGAGAGTTGGTTAATTCGGCAATTAATTGTTCAGGAGTGATAATTCGTGGTGTGACAATGGGGAAATCTTGAGGATTACGGGTAATAATTGCATCCAATTGATTAACTACCGCAGTAGAGTATTGAATAGAATCTTCAAAATCCTGAAAATTTGTTGTGAAAGCCATTCTAATTGCAGCCTGATTTACTGTAGCAATTTGACAAAAAGTAAGTATTTCTTGCAAAAACTCAATAGTTAAATCTCGACCTTTTTGTTTACGAATCAGATAATAAAGGTCACTAATAGTTGATGCTGAAATGTAGCCTTCTATTTGTCCCTGTTCAACAAATGCCAAAACTGTCTCGCTATTAGTAAAGTAAGGCTGTCTTTCCAGGGCAATATCTATAATTATGTTGGTATCAATCAAGACTTTCACAGGTTATGTTTCTCCTTTAAATATTCCCATTTAGCTTGATCTGGATCAAAATCAGGAGGTGCAGGTTGGGTTTTCTCAAACCAGTTTTGCAAAACCTTGATTTTAGTTGGTCTTTTTGGTG
>NZ_JADEXI010000020.1:0-20552 GCF_015207185.1 Microcystis sp. LEGE 08355
AAGGCTTCGGCCGTGAGCTCAGCCGAACGGTGCTGCGCCGTCCACTTGGTTTTCGAGACTGGCCTTTTAATTCTAACGTAAAGCCAACCTAGAACGGCGGGGTTTCAGACCCAAAATTTCCGATGAGCTTGGTTTTCCCCATGATAGGAACTACAATCGAGTTTTCAAATTCTCCCAAGTGGATTGATAGGTATTGCCTAAATCTGCCTTGCGACGATTAAAAATCGAATAGAGAGCCAATTTGACTCGATCGATAATCAATAACCAGACTAGGGCATAGAGCCAGCTTTTTGCCACTCCCTCAAAACCGATCGGGGCGATCAGGATTCCGAACAGCGAAATCAGCGAAGATATAATGACCGAGATGCCAGTAGCGATCGCTAGAGGTTTAGCAGGGGCCAAGGACCAAAACGCACCTTTTGCCCGCACCGAATAGAGAGTCATCATCCCTAAGAGAGCGATATTGAGGAAAATATAGGTTTGCACCTTGTCAGGAGTCATTCCCCATACCCGGCCCGCTAGATAGTACAGTAGGAAAGTGGCAATGACGTTGACCACTCCCAAAACCGAAGCGATGGTGAGAACTTTCGGCATATCCCAAGCTTGGGGTACTTTCGATATCTTGGCATTATCGTAGGCGATCGTCATGATCGCTCCATCGTTAAGAATTGCTAAGAAAACGATCATAATTGCCGTAATCGGGTAGGAATTAAAGAACAGAATCGCCAAAGTGGTAAAAACGAGAATCTGAATTGTGGCGATGATCCGGTAGAGAACATAACTGGTCATCCGCTCAAAAATCTGACGACTTAACCTAATTGCATCGACGATTACCGATAAACCGGGGGTAAGGAGAACTATATCGGCCGCCGCCCGGGCCGCATCCGTCGCCCCGGAAACCGCAATCCCCGCATCGGCTTTTTTCAGCGCCGGCGCATCGTTGACCCCATCTCCGGTCATACCGACAATGTGATTAGTTTTCTGCAAGACATCGACGATATGATATTTGTCCTCCGGGAACACTTGCCCGAAACCATCGGCGCCGAGAATCTGTTCATCGAGGGTTCCTAGCTGATTGGGGGGGACTTCCCGAAAAATTTTGGCATCGAGGATATTGTTACCTAAACCCAATTGTCGGGCGGTTTCCTTAGCGATTAACACCTGATCCCCCGTGATCATCTTGACGGGAACCCCTAATTTTAGGGCGCTTTGTAGGGTTAATTGGGAATCAACCCGTGGTGGATCGAATAGGGAAATAATGCCCAAGAATTGCCATTGACCTTGGGGGTTGGTTTTTGCCACTCCTAGGGCGCGATAGCCTTTTTTGGCGTAATCTTCGATGATTTGATTCACCGGCCCTTCGATTTCCTCTTTATTGTAGGCTAGATCGAGCATTACCTGCGGTGCGCCCTTACTGGTTTTAAAAGTCTGACCATCGGGGGCGGTAATATCGGCTTCGGTACGTTTAGCGACGGGATCGAAGGGGGTAAAGTGGGTGACTTGATAGCGATCGAGTACCGTGGCATCTTGTAAACCGGCGAGAATAGTTTTATCGATCGGATCATCATCGCTAGTTTGGGAAGCGAGGGAAGCGGTGAGGATCAGATCTTCGGCGCTGATCCCCGGCAGGGTGTAGGGATCACCTAAACTCAGTTGATTAAGGGTGAGAGTGCCGGTTTTATCGGAACAGAGCATATTCATGCCCGCTAGTTCCTCGATCGCCGCCAAGCGTGTCACCACGGCGTTTTTATCCGCTAGTGCCTTCGCCCCTACCGACATACTGACGGAAAGAACTGTGGGCAAGGCGACGGGAACAGAAGCAATGGTGAGAACGAGGCAGAATTTCAGCAAGCGGATCACTTCTACGCCCTGTTTATCGACAATACCGTTATAGAGACGGTAAACAACGATAATAGCGATTAAAATCAGGGCAATGACGATGAGAAAGTCACCGATTTTGAGAACTGATTTCTGGAAATGGCTGACGTTTTCGGTACTGGCTACCAGTTTAGCGGTACGACCAAAAAAGGTATTACTGCCGGTCCCGTTAACTAGGGCCTCAGCTTGACCTTTTTTCACCACCGAACCTGAGTACAATTGTTCGCCAGAACTGCGATCCACGGGTAAGGATTCCCCCGTTAAGGCAGCCTGGTCGATTTTGAGGGGATCCCCCGGCAGCAGTCGGGCATCGGCCGGCAGCACATCGCCGATCCGGATCCGGATCACGTCTCCTGGTACTAATTCCCTAGCGGGGACGGAGATAAATTTGCCGTCTCTTTTGGCATCGGCATTGAGGGCGAGTTGCGCTTTCAGGGCAGCCACCGCGTCCCCGGCGGTTTTTTCCTCAAAGTAGCCGATCAAACCGTTAGCCACCAGTAGAATGGCGATAATCACGAAGTCCACCCAATCACCGACGAGGGCGGAAAAAATTACCGCCGCTTCGATCATCCAGGAAAAGGGATTCCAAAAGTAGGAAAGGAATTTGATCAGGGGGCTGACTTTTTTCTCGGCAATCTCGTTATAACCGTCGCTATTGAGGCGATTTTTTGCTTCACTGGTGGTGAGACCATCGGGAGATGTTTTCAGTTGGATCATTAAATCTCGCATGGAGATTTTTGAGAGATCGTTGGTCGGTTTATCGGTAGTATTGGTCATCTCTGGTTAATTTTTCAGCAATATACAGTAATTGCTCGGCTTTTTCAACGCTTTCATTCTAGGGCAACTTTTGCAAATGATCTCTAGTTTTATAATTTTCTCAGGTCAGTTCGGGTTAAGTAGGGAGGCACAATTATTTGTAGGATGGGTTAGCGGTAGCGTAACATGGGCGGGCGTTGGGTTTCATGCTTCAACCGTTCGGCAAAAGCTCACGGCCGAAGCCCAACCTACGTTCATCTTATATTTAATTCCACCCACCTACTTAAATGGGATTTCCCTAGCGATAATCAGACAGAGAATTTATTGCCTGACGGTTGCCGATGAGGGCTAAAGCAAAAAAAGGAAGAAATTAGCGCTAATTTCTTCCTTTTATCTAACTGCTGCTAAGTTTTGTCAAAAGTTATCAAAAGATTTGACAAAGTTGCCACCTTATGGTAGGAAATTGGGTCATTATTATCCCTTAAATTTTAAATTTCATCCCATCCCGTTAAGCCAGAAGACATAACATAACTGGTCACGGTTGCTTCAAAAAAGTTCGCTTTGGTGTGGCCTTCTTTTTTGGTATCGGAGAAGCGTTCCAGATGGTTATAGGGACTTTTGTTATACTTTTCTTCCCTGTATAAAGGCTCAAGTCCGATCGCTTTCAGTCGAATATTAGCGAGGTATTTGGTGTACTGTTCGGTACTGTATTCGGTAATACCTAAAATGTCGTTGCCAACAATGTGATTTGTCCAGCGACATTCGTGTTTAACCGCATTATCGAACATCTCATAAATTTGTTCAACGGAATGGGGAAAAATTGCCATGGCTTCGGGAATAAGTTTCTGATACAAACGGACGTGACTTAATTCGTCCCGGTTGATCATTTTGAAAACGTCAGCGCTACCAGACATTAGCTGTCGAGAAGCGAGATTATAGAAAAAGATAAAGCCGTTATAAAAATACAAACTCTCCAGTAAATAGTCGGCAAGAAGAGCGATAAAATAGCTTTCAGTAGTTTGTTTGTCGATGTATTGCTGGTAGAGACTAGCGATAAATTGACAGCGATCTTTGAGAACTTTATCGGTGCGCCAAAAGTCATAAACTTCACCTCTGCGATCCGAGGGAATAATCGTTTCAATTAAGTATTGATAACTTTGATTGTGCATGGCTTCTTGAGAAATTTGTTCCGCCATACAAAGACTAATTTCTGGCGCAGTGACGCTACCTTTGAGGTGGGGAATATTACAGGTTTGCACGGAATCAAGAAAAGTTAGATAGGACAAAATACCATCATAAGCATATCTTTCTTCGTCGGTAAGATGCCCGTATTCAGTCACGTCTTGAGTGATATCTAAGCGTTGCGGGATCCAGAAATTTTCGCGCATTTGTTGATATAAACCCACCGCCCAGGTGTAGCGGACATCGTTTAACTGCATCAGGTTGGTGGTGTTACCAAACCAGATCGAACGGTTTTCGATCGCATCATCTCCCGCTGGATTGAAGATCGGGGAAATGGGCATCGAATGGCAAGAATTAACTAAATGTAAGGACATGATTACTTGGATATTATGGCACTTTTAGGTTATAAGAGATTTTCGGTAAAAAGTCAAATGTTTTGATTTTGATTAGGAATAAATTCAAAATCTAGGGCTTCTGCCAAAGTAAATGGGCAATCCTTCGGGAATTTCTCTAGGTTTATCCCTGTTTCAATAGCGGCTTTTTTTCTGGCTTTGTTATAGCATTTTTTTAAATTTTCTTCTGTTAAATAAATCTTAAGACTAGGGCTATTTTCTAAATCTTCTTCGATTCTTTCGCGATGCTCAAAAAGGGTTAATTCCCAGCTTCTGCTTTGTTTTTCTGGCTCTTGTAAGTATTTTAGTAAATGCCATAAAATCACAGTCAGATTGCTTTTTAATGCTTTCTGTTGACTGATAGACATAGATTTTATTTCGTCAATTAAATTCTCTAAATCTAAATCAGAAAACTGATAATTTTCTAGTAAAAATATAGTTTTCTCTAACCAGAGATAGTAGTCTTTTTCGTATAAGTTCTTTTCCATAATTATCCCCATTATTTTGATATTTCAGGAAACCAATCCTCATTTAAAGCCTGTTCTATAGAGCAAATTGGAGCTAAACTGACCAAATTTTCAGCCATTCCAGATAATTCGAGCCAAGAAATACGAGCTTCTTGAAAAGAGTTATCAAAAATTTCAATGAGATAAGGCTGTAAACTGGGACTATCGGCAATAATTCTTTTTATGGCACGACGGAAATTCCTAATTTCATTTTTCCATACTCTTTGATTATATTCTAATTCCGACTGCCAGTAAGCTAGTTTCAGCAAATGTTCTAATAACCGAGTTAAATAACTTTCTAAACTTCGTTTCTCACTTTTACCCATACTACTAATTTCGTCAATTAAATTCTCTAAATCTAAATCAGAAAACTGATTATTTTCTAATAAATGAATAGTTTTCTCTATCCAGAGATAGTAATCTTTGTCGTATAAGTTCTTTTCCATAATTATCCCCATTATTTTGATATTTCAGGAAACCAATCCTCATTTAAAGCCTGTTCCATAGTGCAAATTGGAGCTAAACTGACCAAATTTTCAGCCATTCCAGATAGATCCAGAAATAATTTACGAGCATTTTGATAACAGGGCGAGAAAATTTCCGATAGATAGGGCTTTAAACTGGGACTGTCTTCAATAATTTGTTGAATTCGTAGGCGAAAGTTACGGATTTCATTTTTCCATCCTCTTTGATTATATTCTAATTCCGACTGCCAGTAAGCTAGTTTCAGCAAATGTTCTAATAACCGAGTTAAATAACTCTTTAAGCTTTGCCGTTGGCTTTTGCCCATGTCGCTAATCTCCTCGATGAGATTATCTAAATCCAACTCAGAAAACTGATTATTTTCTAATAAATGAATAGTTTTCTCTATCCAGAGATAGTAATCCTGTTCGTATAAAGTCTTATCCATAGCTGTGATTAGGTGATGAATAAGACTCATTTTAAATTATCTGAAAAAATTAAGGTGGGCATTGCCCACCCAAGTTAACCTTAATTAGCGCAACTAGAACAACTATCGTCAGACTCTCGAAAATTGTCCTTTTGTACGGTACGGATATAATAAATCGCTTTACACCCCAATTCCCAGGCCATAACTAGGGTATCAAAGATATCTTTGGCAGTGAGACAACGGTTGGGTTCTGCGGGGAAATAAACCCCTTCATTGAGGTTGAATAATAACTCCATAGAAATCCCCGTATCGATCCATTCTTGCATAGTAGCGATCGCTTTCACCACTTGCTGCTGTTCGAGATTTTTGTTCTCTGAATAAAACCAGAAAGCTTCTTCAATAAAAGGTGGTGCGATGGGAACGGTTCCCTTTGCCCATTTATCGTAGAAAAAGCGACTATAAACCGGCAAAACACTAGCGGTACATCCCTGTACCAAACTAGAGGAAGTATTAGGAGCAATGGCGGTAATATGGGAATTACGGATGCCAAATCGTTGAATATCTTCGGCTAATTGTTGCCATCTTTGCGGTTGCACCGCATTATTTAAAAACCATGCCACTGGTTTTGCTCCGATTAATTTACCTTGACTCCATTCACTACCCAAGAAAGCTTGATAAGCACCGCGTTCTTTGGCTAATTCCATCGAGGAATAGGTACACCAATAGCCAATTTCTTCAAATAAATTACTAATTTCTGACAGGTTATTGTAGGATAATTTCCGTTTAGCTAACCAGTCAGCCAATCCCATCGCCCCTACCCCAATAGTGCGATATTTATCGTTGTGGTTTTTAGCATTATCAAAGGGAGGATTAGTGATATCGATGGTATTGTCGAGAATCCTGACAGCGATTTGACAATTAGACTCGATTTCTTCCCTGTCGATATTGGCTAAATTAAGGCTAACTAAATTACAACAATGGGCAGTTTTATCGGGGGTGACATTGCTGAAAGATTCGGTGCATTGTCCTGTTAGAATGCCGTTAAACATTCCCAGATGACGCTTGGGTTCTGTAAAACAGTAGGTGTCATCTCGACGACAGGTTAACTCTACCGATTCAATGCGGATAAACTGAGTTGCCGAACGTTGGGGTTCTTTTAAAGTCCATTGTAAGCGATGGGTTTTAAGTCCCAATTGACCAAGTTGAAATAGTCCGACAGAATTAATCAGTAAACGATATTTTGGTTGACAGAGATATTCTTGATAATTTCCCTTTCCATTTGGCATCAATTTATAGCCACCGTCATCCATAAAAGTAACTTTGGAATCAACTCCTAAAGTCTGTAACATTAGGCGAATATCGAGCAAAAATTGCCGGTTAACAGCAGCAATCTGGAGAGACTCGTTAGAACCATTGCGGGCAACTGTTCCATCGGCATCAAGTAAACCAGCTAACCATTCTAAACGAGATTTAATTGTGTAACCATTGAGAGGAACTGTAAATTTACTGGGAATATCTAACGGGAGTTTACAGACGATCCGATCTTGTTTACTGTCATGATATACCCCTAGGATATCGGTTTCTTTTCTCCAAAAAGTACCTTTTTCAATAGAGCCATTTCCCCGATATTTGTTACGAATAGCCAATAAGGGAAGTAACTCTTTTTTAACTCCGTATAGGTCAACTTCTGGCATTCCATTGTTTCCGTAACTCCCATCTCCAGAAAAGAATCCTGCGGTGTAGGCGTAGGGAAAGTCAAGATCATTTTCTGACTGGATGAGAGGCAGCTGGTATTTAATTAATTTATCTCCTTGTTTGAGGTCTTTTGCCTCCACAATTTCCACGGTTCCCTTGTAGTTTTTCTGAACGTAAAACTTATGGTAGTAAGTACATTCTAATGCCTCTCCGTTAGAGAAATTGACCTTTAATAAAGGCTGGTTTTCTCCAGTCTTTTTAACTAATACTTCTGACCACTCCAATCCATTCCAGACATTAACATATTCCCCCACCAAATCAGCGATTGCTATTTGTCCTCGGTCAGTGAGAATTTTTGTTTCTCCCGCGACGCATAAATTTACACCGGGGATATAGCCATCGTGTTTATTAGGATTAGCGCGATTGATGGTATCTTTGAAGGCAATGTAGGGCATTCCTGTTTCTACTTGGGAACGCATGATACTTTTAAATAAGTCCCGGGCATTGATTTTTTTATAGAGGAGAATCTCTTGATCTAAATTAGCTTCTACTAAACGATAGGCCTCTTCAAATTCTTCCCCCCATAGTTCCGCTAATTCTATACCTAATTTATGGCGAACTTCGTAGGGATCTACTAATGTCCACTCGGCTTTATTTATCACCCGACGCATGAATTCATCGGTGATAACTAATTGGGGAAAAACATCATAAGCTTTACGTCTTTGATCACCGTTTTCTGTCTGCATTTCCAGAAATTCTGGCACATCTAAATGCCAGATGTCAACACCGATAGTTACTGCCCCGGCGCGTCTTCCCCCCTGATTTACTGCAATAGCTGTATCGTTGAGTAATTTAATCCAAGGAATAATCCCCCCGGAAGCATTAGCTTTCCCCATTACCCAGCTACCAGTGGCGCGAATTCTACTCACATTCACCCCGACACCGCCACCATTTTTTGAGATGCGGGCAGCATTAGTAATCTCGTCGAAAATGCTTTCTAAACTGTCGTCAATGGAGAGGATAAAACAACTGGTTAGGGAACCTTTGGGAGTGCGTAAATTGGCTAAAATTGGGGTGGCAAGAGAGATTTTTCTTTGAGCAATCCCTTGATAAAATTTCTTCGCCCAGTGGAGTCTATTAGCTGGTTCTTCCACAGTGGCAAGCAGTAAGGAACAGGTTAATAATGCCTCTTGGGGTAACTCATTTTTGAGTAAATAACGGCTAGTGATTAACAATGCCCCGGCGTAATCATAATCGATGTCCCAATCGGGATTAATCCAAGAACCAGCTTCTTTTAATTCTGCTTCGGAATAGATGAGAATCCTTTCGTCGTACAGCCGATTTTTAACTTGAGTTTTGACAGTTTTCTCGTAATTTCCGTACTGATAACCCCGGACTACTAAGGTATCTTTCCACAGACTCCAAATATGCAATCTTCCCGCCACATAGCGCCAATCCGGTTCCTCTGGACTACACATTTCTAGGGCGCAATTAATTAAATTATCCTGTATTTCCCTGGTGGTAATCCCATCCCGCAGGCGCGTGGTTAAACCCGCTTCTAAGGCGATTGAATTGACTTTTTTGCCTTCACAAGCCCACTCTACCACGTCACGAATTTTGCCGATATTTAAGCTTGTGGTGGAACCATCGCGCCGAATCACTCTAATTCCATGGCTGCCCATATTAGCTAAAGGGGTAGAACGAAAGGGTATTACTTCGTTATTTTTGTGAATGGAGACGGTAGTAGTCAAGGGCTTCGATTGCATAATTGGGAAATTGCGGCGTTAAAAAACTTGACAAATTAATCTATTTGTACTAGAGTATTCTATCAGATTTTCTGGGAAAACACAACATCTAGCGTGTTAAATAATCCTATCACTCTATATATGGTATAGCCAGGATTATTTTGTTCCCTAAAAACAGTGTTTTGGCTGACATTTTCTGGAAAAAATTCTCGATTCTCTCAAGGTAGTTCTTTTGTATGCTTGACAAAAAGCTTTTTCTTTGATAGCAAAAACAGATTGACAAAATACTTTTGCTCCGATTCTGCTTGACTGCTGAGGAGGTTGTGGTCAGACTTTATTTGTTCTTAACTTTTCGATAATTTAAGACAAGAGTGGATTAAAAGTCAAATTTCCTCTGAGAACCTCTGAGAGAGTAAATTTTCTCTTTTCGCTATTTAGTGGCTTACCGCTAGAATAATAGGACAAAAACGCTATATATAGCGTCTAGCGAGTAGAGGACAAGGATGAAATATTTAGAAGAATGGCGTGATAGCGGGGTGGATGCGGAGTTAATCCATCTCAATGTCACCGGTTTAGCGGGGTTATCTCCCAGTGAATACCTACTCTACTCCCAAGAATTACCGCGACGCAATGATGGCAGAGTTAGGGATGATATTCTCAAGCGTTATGAACATATCAGTCAAGGCGGTTGGTGGTGTTCAGGAATTGACTTATTAACGGGTAATTATGACCTTTGGGGCTGTTTTAAGCCCGATTTTCCCCGTTTAAGCTTCGATAAGGCTAAACCGATTAAGTACGAACATCCCCCCCAAACCCCTACGGGAGTCTTTGCTTTGCGGGTTCCCCTGAAAATTTGGCAAAGGATAGCCCAGCATATCAGTATTAATATTTTAACTGAAGAAGTGGATAATAAGCAAGAGGATTTCGGTTTTTGGTCCTGGGTAATTAAACATCCAGAGATACCTATTTGTCTTACAGAAGGAGCGAAAAAAGCGGGGGCATTACTAACAGCAGGTTATGCGACAATTGCCTTACCCGGAATTCACAACGGTTATCGTACTCCCAAGGACGAATTAGGTAGAAGAATCGGCAAATCTCATCTAATTCCACAGCTAGAAAAATTAGCTAATTCAGGACGAAAGATTTATCTAGTTTTTGATCAAGAAACTAAACCAAAGAACCAAGAAGCGGTTAATTTAGCTTTACAGAGAATGGGTTATCTATTCAGTCAGGCTAACTGTGAGGTAAAGGTGGTTACTTGGGATGCTGCCGATGGTAAAGGGGTGGATGATTTACTAATCAATCGAGGAGAAGATTACTTCCAACAAGTCTATCAAAAAGCTACCTCTTGGGAAATTTGGAAGGCAGCGAGTTTAAATAGTTTAACTCTCCCACCTCATCTAGAGTTAAATAGCCGTTACTTGCCAGATATTGCTATCCCTACATCAGCGCAGTTAATGGCGATTAAATCGGCTAAAGGTACAGGAAAAACTGAGTTTTTAGCTAAGATAGTTAAACAGGCTATTGCCAATCAACAAAAAGTTTTAGTTATTGGTCATCGAGTCAAACTGGTAGAGGAGCTATGTCAACGCTTTGGTTTAAACTATATCAGCAAAATTAGGGATAATCCTGCGGCACAAATTTACGGTTATGGTTTATGTATTGACTCTCTCCATCCCCAATCACAAGCTAAATTTCAAGCGGAAGATTGGCAAGAAGCTATGATTATTATCGATGAGATCGAACAAGTACTATGGCATGGGTTAAATGGGGATACTTGTAAAGCTAATCGAGTAGCAATTTTAAAGTCTTTAAAGTCTCTGCTACAAACTGTGGTCAGCAGTGGGGGAAAAGTCTTAGTTGCTGATGCTGATTTAAGTGATATTTCCCTAGAATATCTAACTTCTTTAGCGGCTATTAAACTAGAAACTTTCTTGATTAGTAACGAGTGGAAACCTAATTATCAGCAAGCTTGGCAAGTTTATAACTACTCTGATAATACTCCGCAACAGCTAGTTAATGATTTAGTTAAACATATTAACGAGGGAGGAAAACCTTTTGTTTGTCTATCGGCACAAAAATTAACCAGCAAATGGGGGACAATTACCCTAGAATCTTATCTAAGAAAGCAATTCCCTCAGAAGAAAATTCTGCGGATAGATTCAGAGTCATTGCCAGATTATGGTCACGCTGCCTATGAAGCGATTGGCAATTTAAATCAGTTGTTGCTTAACTATGATATAGTTCTAGCTAGTCCTGCGATCGAAACGGGAATTAGTATTGATATTCAGCAACACTTTACCTCGGTTTGGTGTTTAGCACAGGGAATTCAAACTCCCACTTCTATCGCTCAATTTTTAGGGAGAATTAGAGAGAATATTCCTCGTTATATTTGGTCAGCAGTGTACGGATTTAATCAGGTGGGTAATGGTTCCACTTCTATCCCCAAACTTCTCACCTCTGGACACCGATTAACGGAGGTTAATATTCGCTTATTACACCAGTCAGATTTAGAATCTCTGGAGGATTTAGATACAACTTTTCAAGCGGAATCTCTCCTCTGCTGGGCAAAAATGGCTGTGCGAGTAAATGCTTATATGCTTAATTATCGTCAGTCAATTCTAGGTATTTTACAAGCAGAAGGTCATAGAATTAAAGAACGGAATCAGGAAGAAGAACTAGAAATAAATAATCAGTTAACGGCAGCAATTGAAGAAATTAGAGAACATAATTATCGTTCTGAATGCGAGGCAATTGCCAGCGCTTCTGAGATCACGGAATCAGAATATCGTTGGCTTAAAAAACAGTTAATTAAGTCAGTGAAAGAAAGGAGAATTCTCAGGAAATATGACCTATACAAACGCTATGGAATCCCCGTCACACCGCAATTAGTGATTAAAGATGATCAGGGATGGTATCAAGAACTACGCCTACATTACTTTTTGACAATTGGGCGACAATTTTTGTGCGATCGAGATGCTTTAATTGCGCGTAAACTGATAGAATCGGGTCAGGGAAGTTTATTTATTCCCGATTTTAATGGTAGTCAATTAGGAGTGATTATCGGGACGTTAGAAGTGTTAGGAATTCCCGTATTATTAGCTAATCCTGAAAGAGAATTAACTAATCATGATGCCGACTTACAAAAAATGGCTGAAATCGCCATTAAAAACCGCAACGAGATTAAAACTATCACCAAGATTAATCTCTCTAATACTTCCCGTCCTCTGACGATTATTCGTAATTGTTTGAACTTGTTAGGTTATGAATTAACCAGCAAGGGCAGCCAGAGAATTGCTAAAAAATCGCTAAAAGTTTATCAGATTGTTGCCCCTCAGGATGGTAGAGAACAAGTGTTTCAACAATGGTTATTTAGAGACGAAAAATGTGCGGGAAGTTCTGAGATTTGGTATGAGGACTATCTCTTTTCTCTCCCCCAGAAACCATCTCTAGGCGAATCAGAAAATGCTTATATTCAATTAAGTCTAGAATTTAGTCTAGCTATGGAGAAATTGCCTATTTAAGCGACTTTTTTCCCTAAAATGACCACATCAGCCAGAAAATCGTCTAGAGCGGCAATTTGGGGTAAATAACCCCATCGTTGAAAGCCGAATTTTTCAAAGAGACGAATACTGGCCTGATTGTGGGCAAAAATAATACAGATAAGATTAGATATACCCAATTTTGGACAGCAATTCAGGGCATATTCTACTAATAATTTACCGATTCCACGACCTTGATAATCGGGGGAAATATATAAACTAACCTCTGCCGTTTTTTGGTAAGCGACACGACCATAAAACATCTGTAAACTCAGCCAACCCACCACCCGACCTTCGATCGCTATTACCCAGATGGGATACTGTTCAGGATCGTGCTTTTCAAACCATTCTCGCCGACTTTCGAGGGAAATAGGCTTTAAATCTGCGGTTGCCTTGCGAGTGGGAACAGCTGCATTATAAATCTCGATAATTGTTGGTAAATCTGTTTCTTTAGCCTCGCGAATAATCATAGAATATCAAGTAAAAAGTCAAAAGTAAAAAGTAAAAAAATAATATTTCTTATTTTCTATCTACCTATCGGGTTGATTCTCAGGATGAAGTATAACCTAATTTTGCCTTGTCTCCTAACTTCTGAATTCTGCTATATCTCTCAATCTTACTTTAAAATTGAGTTTGATAGCGGACGGTAAACTCATTCAAATTGTAATCGTAGGAAAAGCGGATAAAAGACTGGGAATTGACTCTATAGACGGTTTCCAAATTGGGAAGAATATTAAAATCCGTTGCCCTGATCGCATTACTAACCGCATTTTCCACATCATACACGACTCCTTGGGCTAAGAGGGGAATTGCCAACTGAACCACTCCAAATTGAATTAATTGTTCTGTATTTTTCCCCTGTAAACCATTAAAAACCGACAGCAATTGTTCCCCCAAAAGTCGAACGATTTCCCCTTGGCTGCGGGGGGGAGTGCTGGTTAATTTAACTAGGGGAGTATTAAGTAATCCCTCATCTTCACCTCTAGCAAAAGCCACTGCTTGTAAACAATTAGCAGCTTTTTGTAATTCTGCATTTGTATAGTTTTCCTCTAGGGGAAAAGGTGGACTATCGGGACGAATTTGGCACACTTCATTAATATTACGGCCTAAATTTGGTAGCAAGCGGTTTAATTCCCCTTCAACGCTGAGGGTGACATCGATCCTTTGAATGCGATTTAGGCTATCATCGGGAATTTCATTACTAGGAAAATCTCCCCCTGGACGGGAGACAGCAAAATCACGAGATTGAGAAAATTCGCTGAGAATTGTTCGCAGTTGAATATCAACAAAGGGATTAAAAAGTCCCAACCCGCGACTAGAATCGAAAACAATAACATTTTGATTGCGTCGGTTAAGAAGAAAACGCGTATCGATGTAGCTAACCCGTCCTCGATCGAGATTAATCACTCCATTGGTTTGTAATTTCTCTAGTGGAGTGAGCGGACCGTTCAAGGTTAAAGCACCACTAAAATCAAATTGATACAAAGGTTCTTGTTCGATGGATAATCCCGCTAAAGACACTTGGAAATTATTTAAAACTGGAGTAATATTTGTCGTCTGAGGAATGTTGAGAGGCTGCAGCCAGCGACTCACCGGTTTATCCGTTTCTTGATTAATTTCTGGGGTGCGAGGAAGAAAAACTTTACCCCTAGAAAGACGCACATTCCCCCCGATAATTGGTTGCTGAATTGTTCCCGTTACCATGGCATTTCCAGCAATTAATCCCCGATAAAGACCATTAATTGCTATATCTCCCTCTTGAATATTAACTGTTAAGGGATTAGGATTATTTTTGATGGCTTGAAAGAAAGGTAAAACTCCCACCACAGAAATTTTTCTGTCAGCGATCGAGCCTTGTAATTCCTCTACTGTTAAGCTTTCAGGGGTTAAACCAATGCGTCCATTTACGGTTAAAATCTCTGGAAAAGCAACAATGCGGATAGCGGCATTATTGAGAGTAACTATACCATTTGCTTCTAAATCTTTGATTTTTAAACCCTCTTTTATATCTAATCTTCCCGTCGCTGAAAGAACTACCTCTCCCTCACCGTTAACCCATTCGATGGCGTTTTGACTGATAGCTTCAATTAATTTGATTGCATCGGTTCCCAATTTTGCTTGGATTTTTAATTGATCATTACCCGGTAAGGGAGGATAGGGAATGCTGGCATAGATTTGGATTGATTCGGAGGAGGTTGTCCGCAAATCAAAACGATACTGACTATAGGTAAATAAACCAATTATATCCTGATTAATATTTTGGGCATTAATTGCACCGTCAATAAAGGCAAAATTACCCTGAATACGAGGATTTAATAAGGTTCCTGTAATTTGTCCTTGAGTTTTTAGACTACCGGATACATCCAAGGGAAACTGCACAAAATTTCTCAAGAGATCCAGAGAAAGATTTTCCACGGCAAAAGTTCCCTCTACTTTGTTTAGGGAAAAATCACCCGCTAAAAATACGGAAGAATCTCGTGACTTTAATCTAATCGGTTCTATCCTGAGCAACTGACGATTTAAGTTAAGATTAATTGTTACTTCATCAATCGGAATTAATTGGGTATCGGTGGTGACAATTCCCAGAGGATTAACAATATTTACTGTCGGTCTTTGGGGTCGCCATTCCCATCGATTGCCCTGAAATTGTACGCTAAGATCTGGATTTTTTAAAGTCCCGGTTAAGGCTATATTTGCTTGATAACGGCCGCGCAAATCTAGTTCGGAAGGTATCCCGACTACCCCTCTTTCCCCTGCTAATTGCTGGATTATTTCTTCAATTTTTGCCCGCAAATTTACCTGTTGTGCTAGGGAAGCTTCGGGATTACCTACTCCTAGAGGACTAAGTTGAATAGCTGGGTCATTCTCTGAGGAGAAAAAGTTGATTAAACTGGTTAAATCATAGATACTAGCAACTGATAATAAATCTTGAATATAACCTTGATCTACCCTGAGTTTAGCTTCTATTGCTTGGGTTTGCCAATTAAATAAACCTTGCAGATTATATTGACTTGCACCCGCTTGTAAACTACCTTCTTGCAGTTGAACTATGGAATCCCGATAAACCAAATTTGCCGTTAATTTTTCCCCAATTAAGTTACCTAAACTAGGTTGATTAATCTCTAGTTGTCCCTCACCCTGTAAGTTAAATAAATTGATGTCTAGATTAGCATTCACTTGTCCAGCAATAATCCCCGGAACATTGTAGGCTGCCGTAGGAGATATTTTCAGGATTTCTAGGGGAAAATTGGCAATCTGAACATTTAAATTTTCTCCGCTTCGTATAGCTGTTGCTAGAAAAGGAGTCTTATTTCCAAAAGCTTGGCGAATATTTATCCCTAAGGGAAGATAGGGCAGCAGACAATTATTTTGTTGACAAGGATCGAAAGTTATGTCAATAATGTCCTGATTTCCACGCAGATTTAAACTAATATTTTGACCTATTCCCGCTTGAATTGTTCCTTTTAAGATAGGTTCAAAGAGTCGCTCATTAATGCTAAAGTTAGCTATATTGATATCCCCTTTGATTTGTATATTTCCCACTTTTTGCCAAGCAGTTAAGAGATTTTTCCCCGTGATTTGTCCTTGAAATTCTCCTATCCCTGTCAGTGTCGATTCTCTGGGTTTCAAACGAGGATCGATCGGTAAAAGCGATATAATCTGAGTTAGCGGTACAGTAGCAAGGTCGGTTTTTGCCTGTAGATTTAAGTTAACCTCAGCGATATCGGGTTGACTGATAAGATTAGCTAAAAGAATATTTCCTCGCACATCAAAGCTATTTTCTCCCCACTGTGCCGAGAGATTATTAACCTGAATCGGTGTTACTCCCTGCCAAATTTCTTGAATGTTTCCCGCTAAATTGGCCCTAAAATCTAATTTAGGAATCGAGATTGATTTTACTTCCCGCAATTGCCCTAGCAGGGCAGCAGGATCGAGATTAGTGGCAATAATATCACTTTGCCAGAAATTATTATTCAGTTGTGCCTTGGCTTTAATTTCTCCTTTGGCTACATTAATACGAGAGTTAAAAACTGCTTTGATACTGCTTAAGTTGAGTCGTTTTTCTTGCAGGGAGTCGAAAATAGTTTGGGCATTTCCTGCTGCTTGAAAACTGGTTTGGGAAATATGCAACGGTATGGGAAGATTAGTCTGAAAATTCTCTAAGCTACTGAGAATATTAAAAATACCGTTGTTTAACTGAATATCAGTATTAATCGGATTATTATCCACTAACAACCGAGTATTTACCCTAGCATTGACGGTGGACAAATTAGGGATTTTTCCCGCCAGTAAATTATTGATTGCACTGGTGAAATTGACTTGGGTTTTCCCTAGACTAACAGGAATATTTATATTGGGTAAAAACGGATTTAAGTTAATGCCAGATGTATTAACTATACCGCTTAAAATACCTTGTTCCAGTTGGGCGGTAGTTTTTAGGGATCGATTATTGACAAATAACTGTATATCTCCCTCTCCGCGCCAAGTTTTTAAATCCGTTAAAGTACCGCTAATCAGATAATTTATTCTGCCAGCAAAGTTAATTTTTGCCCTGCCTAAACTGACGGGAACTGTTAAATTTTCTGTAAAATTATTGAAACTAATCCCACTCGTATTAACTGTACCTGTCAGGAAACCTTGATTCAGTTTTGCTGTGGCAATTAAAGGATTATTATCTACTAATAACTGCATATCACCTTGACCTTGCCAACTGCTGAAAATATTATTTTTATTATTTAGTAATTCTCCTAAATAACCTTGTAAATTAACTTGTGATCGCAGTAATTTAACCTGGGTTGGTAAGTTAGGCAATAGGGAATTAATCGGCAATCCCGCTAAGAAAGCGTTAGCCTGAAGATTTCCTCGCAATACTTGACTATTGACTAAAATTGTGCCTTGTTTACTGCTAATTTTTAAGTTAGCAACTCCGTTTAAAGTATTAATATTAAGTTGGTCAATTTTGCCACTAACTTGAATATTAGCTGTCTCTAAATTTAAGGGTTCTAAGGTTTCTAGGTAGGGGCAAATGCTATCTAAATATTGACAAACAAGAGGCACAAAAGGAGTCAATAAAAAGTTATTACCCGTGATTTTTCCCTGGACTAATTTGCTAGTAAAATCACCATTACCATTAACCTGTAGTTTGCCGCCATTTGTTTTAATGACCGTATCGGTTAAATTGATTTTATTGCCCCCTAAAAATACTTTGCCCTCACCAGCAACATTGATTAATCCTGACTGATTAACCCTGGGTATTTGCCAATTAATTAATAATTGTGGTAGTCCTAAACTACCTCTAGCTTTAATATTAGCTTGCAGATCGCTTATATTAATTTGAGCGGGAATTGTTGCCAATTGAGATAAAATTTTTCTCGTGGGAAAATTGGCTTGTAAATTCAAATTAATTGGCATTTTTGTCCCGTCAAGAGGTTGATTGTTTTGCAGGGATTGCAGAATATTTAACTGCAATTTTCCTTCTCCCTTAATTTCTCCACCTGCGAGGGGTTTAATTTCAATTTTGTCTAAATTAAGACGATTGAGATTTGTTTGAAAATTACTGGTTATTGATTGAATAGGAATTTGCTCAAAAATAATCGGTTTGCTGTTGCTAACGCTTCCTTTAATTAGAGGTTGATCTAATTTTCCCGTCACTTGAAAAGTAGAGCGCGCTTCTCCCCGTAAATCTAGAGGTGATTGCAGATAAATAATTCTTAAAAGTTGTTGTAAATCCACCGATTCTAGAGCGACATTGAGATGATAACCAGTTTGCCAATTTACTTCTCCTCTCACCTCAGTTTTAATCTTGCCAATACTTGCGATCGCCTGTTCGACTAATACTTTATCTCCCTGTACATTTAACTTAGTTGTTAGCTTAATTGGATACTGAAAAGGTTGGAATTTTCCCGCTACATCCGTCACCTGAAAATTACCATTTCCTTCGGTTTTATTTAGCTTGGCCCAACTGGGAATATTGAGAGCAATATTAGCATTTACTTGTCCTTGATTTAATTGGAAATTGCGATTAGGAATTAAAGTTAATAGTTCACTTAAATTTAAACGATCAATCTGAAGATTAGTTTGACTTTCCCCCGTTTTTAACGCCGTTTCTCCTTGAATTTTTACTTGACTTTTGAGGATTTCTGCGCTAAGATCGTAGGTGAGAGGTTGCTTTTGATTATCGATGAATCTTCCCTGACCATCGGCCTTAATTTCTATCGGTTTTTTCAGGGCATAGGGTTGGATAGTAATATCTCCCTTCTCCACCTGAAAACCCAGATTTAACCTGATGGGTGCCTCCCGATCAAAGTTACTAGCTATTTTTTCTAAATTATCGAGCCATTGACCATTTTTATCCTGATCGAGATAAATACTGGGATTAATTAACTTGACATCAACCGGCAGCGGCAGACCTAAAAGTAAGGGCAGCGGATTTAATCCCAATTCGATCGCATCAATGGATAAACTATCGGCAGAATTGGCCGTAGCTGGAATTTGCGATTTACCGATACGAATGCGATTAAAATAAAAACCTTCTATCTTACCTACCCTGACGGGTCTGTGCAGCATTTCACTGAAGATATTATCTAAAATTGGGGTGAGACGTTCATAAACTAAATAACGAGTCGTAAAATAGCCAAGGGAGGTAATTCCTAGGAGAGTAATTCCCCCGACAATTAAAGTAGAAGGCCGGCGTAAAAATCGACCGATACTCAGAAAAAGATTAGGACGAGGAGAAGGATCGCCAGGGGAGTTACTCATAATTGTTTACCTCACACACACCAAAGAAAGGGCAACGGCTCACCAGAGCTATTGAACTATGATAATTCACCGCGGCACTGATAGCCCTCAATCGATTAATTGCCATTTTTTAGGCAATTATTGGGCTTAAATCCTGTGAGGAAGTCAAGGGCTGCGGCCAATTAAAAGCCTCTCTCCCCATCTTAGCCTAAGACTCGAATGGCTGGCTAAAATTTTCAACAATCCGCCAAAATCTCCCTAGCTTCAACAGCTAACCGAATTAATATTGATCAATCCACCAGTTCAAGCAGAATATTGCTCGGATCAATAGGTTCGGAAATTGAAGATTGAGAGAAAACTTGTGCAGACAGACAACAATCTGGCGCAGTCCGGAACAACAACCGCAATTATTCAGTCTTAGAATATTGGGATTAGCACGTCTATTATTTTTACTGCAAAAATCGTCTTATAGATAAAGATCATGAAAGCCAGATTATCGATCGCCCTAACCGCCCTAATGACCTTGGGCATAACTGCCACACCAGCGGCCAACTTTGACGAACAGGACATCGAGCAGACCCAGGTAGTAGCGATCGCTCGTCCCTACGGAGGTAATAAATTTGACCTGCTAGTCTTGGAACAAATCCAGGGAAAACAGAAGTGTTGGAGCGAAAGCGGCTCAAATCCCGTCATGATCGACCCTCTACTCCTCAACTTTGACTTTACCGGCATTTGTCGCCGCGCCACCGATAGTAATGGTTATTCTATCCGTCTGGATGGCCGGGATTTTGGGCTAGATTACATCCTGCGTATTGTGGAACGCAATGGCGAATTATACTTAGTGGGAACTCCCCGGGATGCCCGCAGACCGGAATTAGTGGTGGGAAGAACCCGAGGAATGCAAACAGGATTTATGAAAATTATCCTCGAACCGGGTTGGAGATTTAGCCGTCGTACTTTCCAAGGCAAAAGTTTAGGCCACTTCTACTTTAGCGGCAAAGAAGCGGAAGTTCTCGCAGCCGCCGGCAGACCTCCCATCAACGAAACCACTCCCCCCCCCACTTCCGGGGCCAGTTTTCAGGATATTAGCGGCGATATCTATAAAACTGAGATTGAAAAAGCGATCGCTATTGGTGTAGTGGCCGGTTTTAAAGAAGATAACACCTTCCGCCCCGAAAATCCCGTCACCAGGGAACAATTCTTCTCAATGATTATTGAAGGGCTGGGAA
>NZ_JADEXI010000706.1:0-2177 GCF_015207185.1 Microcystis sp. LEGE 08355
ATTTTCGCTGCTTGTTAAATACTGAACCCATCCCCAGTAAACCCAATGCCAATAACCCCAGAATCGAGGAAGGCTCTGGAACCGATGGAAATGGCTCTGGACCGGTACTGGGTGATAAAAATCCTTTTAAAGGATCACCCACGGCTCCAAAACCAACAAGATCGAGGGAATTAAACTGAGTTATAACTTCTACGTCGGTATCTTCTCCTTCTAGTACCCTGAAACTACCGCGATCGGGGAAATCCGTAAAGTAAATGAAATCTGCACTAGCGATAGGATCAGCAACATTTGGGGTGTTCACAATCGTGATTTTTAATGGCAATGTTTGAGTGAAATCTAGGTCGGAGGAAGTAGTATTGACTATCAGATCAACCCCATCAATCTGAGTGCCTAGAAAAATAGTGCCATTACGGTAATACAAAAGCCCCGCAACAAAGTCTTGACCCTTGGGCTGATCGGTAAAGTCAGAAGGAATAAAGGACAATTGATTGGTAAATGAACCATCTACAGGCGTTCCCCATTCGATGGTGTCGGTTCCGTTGCCCGTGTATACTGAGTCGGGGAGCGTGATGGGGTTGTCAAAATAGCCTGTCACTGTCCCTGTCCCTGAGACAACCCCTGCAAAGGCAGGAGAGTGGGCAATAAATGGCAAGCTGATAATGCTTGCTAAAACGAATCGGGCATTTTTGTTCATGATGTTTCTCTTGATTTAATAACTGTATTCGTGACAATCTCCTAAGTAGGGTTTGCGGCAAAAAGTTTGTTGGTGGGGTTAGGAGTCAGTAGCCGGTCGTCAGTAGCCGGTCGTCGGGAGTTTCAGGCTTTGTTGCCCTCTCTTTTTTGTACTAATTTATGTACTAAATTAAGGATAATGCCAGGTTTTTGATGGTCCCAATCCGATTTTCGCAGCATGAACATCGGATTTTAACAGGTCAAAAGCCTTATTTTAAAAGGGTTTTACCATTATTCAGCCAACCCTAAGTACAGGAGAAAAAGCTTGAAAAGTAGGCAGGAGTAGGGTTTTATGAGAAATGGCACTAATCCCGAAGACGCTATACTAGTTTATAGCATCCTAAAGAAAAAAGAAAGTCCTTCAACCCCATTTTTAGCCTACCCTCAAATACGGTTAAATTCTTACGCCTTAAAAGGCTTATTTTCGCTGCTTGTTAAATACTGAACCCATCCCCAGTAAACCCAATGCCAATAACCCCAGAATCGAGGAAGGCTCTGGAACCGCTGGAAATGGCTCTGGACCGGTACTGGGTGATAAAAATCCTTTGGAAGGATCACCCACGGCTCCAAAACCAACAAGATCGAGGGAATTAAACTGAGTTATAACTTCTACATAGGTCTCTTCTCCTTCTAGTACCCTGAAACTACCGCGATCAGGGAAATCCGTAAAGTAAATGAAATCTGCACTAGCGATAGGATCAGCAACATTTGGGGTGTTCACAATCGTGATTTTTAATGGCAATGTTTGAGTGAAATCTGGGTCGGAGGAAGTGGTGTTGATTATCAGATCAACCCCATCAATCCGAGTGCTGAGAGGAATAGTGCCATTACGGTAATACAAAAGCCCCGCAACAAAGTCTTGACCCTTGGGCTGATTGGTAAAGTCAGAAGGAGTAAAGGACAATATATTAGTAAATGAATCAGCGGAGAAAGGCGTTCCCCATTCGATGGTGTCGGTTCCGTTGCCCGTGTATACTGAGCTAGGGATCGTGATGGGGTTGTCAAAATAGCCTGTCACTGTCCCTGTCCCTACAACTACAGTTACAGCTTGGGCGGCTTGGAAAGGGGTTAGGATGGCTAGAGTTGCCCCCGCTACCAATAAGCAATGCTTACCCCCCCCGCATTTTTAATTATTTTTGTTAATGTTTGCGCCATGGAAACCTCTTCTTTGGTATGGTTTCCTCGATTATATGATTGTATTTTTCAAAAGACTGGTACTGCCTGCTACCAATAAGTAATGCTTACCCCCCCCCGCATTTTTAATTATTTTTGTTAATGTTTGCGCCATGGAAACCTCTTCTTTGGCAGGGTTTCTTCGATTGTATAATTGTCTTTGCCTCTCTTGGATATTGGCTGAAAAATGTTCACAATGTCACATTATGGGCGCAAGCGTTGCGCCCCTACATTACACAATGACCTCAAATACTTTTTCAGCAAGCCTTTAT
>NZ_JADEXI010000707.1:0-2166 GCF_015207185.1 Microcystis sp. LEGE 08355
ACCAGCACGGCCAATCAGTTATTCTTTGAATATGCCCGTTGGCTCAACAGTGACTACACTCCCTATATGCAGAACACAGTTGAGATCTTCAACGGTTCTAGCTGGGTCAATCTCTGGAGTTCAGGAGCTTCTCCAGGAGTGCAAGATAACGCTTGGACACCTCAACAATTTGATATTAGCGCCCACAAGAGTGCCTCAACTCAAATTCGTTTCGGGTTCAATGTTGGTAGCACTGATGTATATACAGTAAGTTCCTGGAACCTTGATGATGTCAAAATCTATGGTGATGGGAGCGGGGCGACAATCTCGATCGCCAAAACCACCGATGGTAACGAAGCCGGTTCAGCGAGCAGTGTCTTTACCCTCACCCGCACCGGCGACCTCTCCAGTGCCTTAACGGTTAACTACACCTTGGCTGGTACTGCTACCCTCGGCAGCGACTACAATGACCCCAGTTTAGGCCAAGCCACCTTTGCGGCAGGTGTGTACAAAGCCACTATCACTCTGCCCACCAAAGATGACCTCTTGAGTGAGCCCAGCGAAACCATCATCACCACAATTACCGCCCCCGCTGGCTACACTATCAGTGGACCTAACACAGCTACGGCGACGATCATCGATAACGACCTTGGCACCCTCACTCTGGTGAAAACCACCGATGGGAAGGAAGCCGGTCCAGTGAGCAGTGTCTTTACCCTCACCCGCACCGGCGACCTCTCCAGTGCCTTAACCGTCAACTACACCCTAGCGGGGACAGCGACTCCAGGTGTTGACTACACAGGCACTACTCCTAACAGCGTCACCTTTGCGGCAGGTTCCTCCAAAGCTACCATCACTCTGCCCACCATAGATGACCTCTTGAGTGATCCAGGTGAAACCATCATCACCACAATTACCGCCCCCGCCGGCTACACTATCAGTGGATCCGACACGGCTACGGCCACCATTCTTGACAATGATGGTAACTCAGCCAATAACAACTTGGTCGGGACAAGCTTTGCCGATGCCCTAGCTGGAGGGGGAGGTAATGACACTCTTAATGGTGGAGCGGGTAATGACACCCTCGATGGCGGTGTTGGTGTTGACTTGATGGATGGTGGTGATAACAACGACACCTACTACGTGGACAATGTGGGCGATATCGTGAAAGAAATCTCCGACGATGCCCTAGGTGGGACGGCTGATACGGTATTTGCCTCAGTCACTTATTCTCTAGCACCGGGGACAGCTGGTAAGCAAGGATATGGGATTGAGAACTTGACCCTGACGGGAGATGCCAATATCAACGCTACTGGCAATGGCAAAAACAACGTCCTCACGGGCAACAGTGGCAGCAATGTCCTCAATGGCGGCCTTGGTAACGACACCCTCAATGGCGACTTGGGTCTGGATACTCTTACTGGTGGTGCTGGAAACGATTCCTTCAGGTTCGACAACGTAGAGAACAGTGATCTGATCACCGACTTCTCCGTAGCCGATGACACAATCATTCTGGCGAACAGTCTTGACGGCACTTTGACCGGCTCCCTTGGTATGGGGATCAAGGGTCTGGTCTTTAATAGTGCTAATATGAACGGAAGTGTCCTTAACGCTGCCTGGTTCTTCAAGGGAGCGGGGTTCACTGGGGGAGCATCGGGAAACCCCGCCGGCATCTACGTCAACACTAGCAACGGCGACATCTGGTATAACGATTCCACCGTCGTCGGTAGTTACCTAATGGCCAATGTTGGGGCTGGTGCCGCCGCTGCCATGACCAATCTCGACTTCGTTTACAGAGTTTGACATACCCCACGTCCGTTTACGGACGTGGATTCTTCTAGCATCACTGCTGAGAATTTCTGGCTCAACTAGTCCACAATTAGGGTCTGCTGAAAAAGTTTTTCCTGGGGGTAGGAGTCAGGAGTCAGGAGTCAGGATTCAGGAATTTCAGGCTTTGTTGCCCTTGTTTTTTGTACCAAGCGATGTACTACAAGAAGGATAATGCAAGGTTTTTGAAAGTCCCAATCCTATTTTCTTGGGTAATGATTTGGTAGTAGTGGCGTAGCCCTCTTGCTTACCTGGTATGAATTGTGTCAAATATTTATTAATAAAAATAATTGGAACCCGCTCAGTCTTTAAACCTCTAGCTTGCTCATGACTTTTCTGATAAATATCTTTTTCTGGCTC
>NZ_JADEXI010000708.1:0-2159 GCF_015207185.1 Microcystis sp. LEGE 08355
CTGATAAGTTTTGATAATCCATAATTTTGCTAATAAACATAGCAAAATTATAGATGATTTCCTGACCTAAGATCACATTTTATTCTTTTTTCAACTTCAATCTAAAAATCGAGAAAAAAGCAAAGCCCTCCATTATACCATAAAAAAATTATGCAAGAGGTCTATTATAACCAGCTACTTATCTGTCACCAATACCCAATTATTTTCTATACATTGAGCAGCAATCCATTTCACCACTCATTGACATCTACCTGACGACATTCTGTTTTAATGGCTTGTTGTAGTTCTTGTGCCTCTGAATCGCTTAAAATGCCTGAAAACTTGGCCAGAGGATGACTGTTGCCTGTTGCCTGAACTCGATGTAAAAAATCTAATACGGTTTCTATTAGATCATTAGGTGCTTGTTCGAGTTCTTGAATTAATTGTTGACGATGGTTCATAGACAGTCTGAACGAGTAATACAGTAAATGTGATGGCTACCTTGAATTCTCAATGACGTTCTCAAATTTTGGCGAACTTTTTCCCAGAAATAGATCTTAATTGACTCATCTGAATTTCGGAGATTATTCATTCGATCGCCTAGTAATATTGTAGGCTGATAATCGTTGCCGTTGCCTCTGGATTGGTAATTCTGCCATCTTTCGGGAGTGATAGAATGCTAAGTATCCCCCGCAACAAGGAATTTAGTTTATGAGTCAATCGGGAGAAACCGTCACCTATTCCCTAGAAGCCATCCTGACGCGGATCGAGGGAAAGATCGATCAAATCGATGATCGCCAGACAAAACTAGAGGTAGGACAGGCAAAATTAATCGAGAAAGTCGAGGGAATGGATAAGCGGTTAGAAAGGCTAGAAAACGAACAATCGGGGCTAGTTAAGGATATATCCGATTTAAAAGGGGCGAAATCGCTGATTATCCCCGTAACCGTCGCGATTATTACCGCCATACTCACGGTTTTCCTTCGCTCTTTACCCTCTCCCTAAAGGAATCGCACTTGGCACGAGCAGAAACTGCCCGATGTTGCATACCACTTTCTAGCTATTTTGTCAACACCCTATAGAATTAAATATCATACCAGACGATAAATGATAACTATAAATAATCAATGGTTCAACAGAAGAGACAGCTGCGATATGCTCAGTGGAGTCTTTCTTAACTTTTTTAGAGATCATGAAAACCTTACCAATTTCTTTGGTGTTAGCGGGCATCAGTAGTTCACTTGTGCTAACGGGGGGGGGTAAACCCTGTCCGCGCGGCAGTTCTGATCGGGAATCTCCCGCAAACGGGTGATAATAGTACTGGTATTAGCACCAGCGGCGTAAAAGCACTCGCCTTTACCCTGCCCGCGGGTAACAATTACAGCCTCGACAACGCCATCCTGCGACTCAGTGGCTACGATCCAGGAGAGACTCCCCTAGTCCAGATCCGCAATGATGTCGGGGGCAGCGATCCGGGCAGTACCGTCCTCGCCAGTTTCACCAATCCCACCCCTCAAGGAGCGGGAACCTTTAACTACACCTTCACTCTCACTAGCCCCTTCACGTTTACCGCCGGTACTAAATACTGGTTATACGTTGCCAGCACCAGTGGAAATTTCATATGGAACGCCTCTTTTCCTAGCCAAACCCCGACGGGCATCGCTACCTCATCGGGATCCCGGTTTAGTAATGACAGTGGAGCGAGTTTCAATAACAGTTCCATTTTTAACAGTTTCCAGATCAACGCAACCGAGATAACCGGCCCGGTGGCCAGCACGCCCGAACCCAGTGCGATCGCGGCGTTGTCCCTGTTCGGATTGGGATTACTGGGGGTTAAAGGTCGTCGGAATGAAGGATAGTAGGTTGATTCATGAATCAACTCTTATAGCTGTAGCTGTAGGTTGGGTTGAACGATAGTGAAACCCAACAACCGAGGATTTATGTCGGGTTTCGTTGCCTCAACCCGACCTACGAATTTACTAACCCCCCCGATGTCCTATCCATTAGTCACATCTTTCTTAACATAAAATTTGACAAAAAGAGAAAAGTGTGGCAGATGGCTCAAGGGGGTTCTATGGGGGAACCAATTTGATGAGATAGTTTCCAAGTCTGGCTGATATCATGTTACCTTCCCAGTCCCAACCAAATAGTTTTAACACCTGGTTCACCGTCGCCTTTTC
>NZ_JADEXI010000709.1:0-2151 GCF_015207185.1 Microcystis sp. LEGE 08355
GGTAAATTAGCTAATTTTCAGGGAAAAAGTCCCGGAATTTTCCCCCCGATCCCTCCAATGGCTGGCACTTTTTGATTTCCCAAAAGTCTAAAAGTCTTACCCAACAAGGTTTTTAGATTTATTCAGCAACCCCTATCTAAATTACTCGTTAAGTAACAGGGAGCGGGGAGAGAAAGTAGAAAATCGAGCATGATTCCCTCGGCAACTTAAAGTTTTTGAGTTCTATCTGAGAATTGGGAAATTTATCTCTTAATTATTGGACTTTTACTGGTAAATTCTGCTTAAATTTTTCTGGTTTAACTGGGTCTCCCTTTTTATGTTTTGGTCTCGGTTTTTGACAAGAATATCTGCACTTTTTTTAAGTAATCCCATCCCCTTTGATTCCAAACTTTTTCTCGTCCCGTTTCCTTTTCTATCCATCTAGCCACCTTCGGACCTGTCCAGATTCCTCCATCGGCAGGACGTTTTTTCAGTTCTTCTTTTAATTTTTGCAATTGTTCTTCCTTCAATAAAGGTTCTTTTCCTCTCCGATGTTCCCCACTTTTTTTCTTGAGATTTTTAACTCCTTCTTCCCCTAATTCATTATATCTTTTGAGAATTCTAAAACTATATTGATAATCTAATCCTACAGCTACTGCAGCATTTTTGATTGTCCATCCTAACGATATTTTCCACAATAAGTGCCATCTTCTTGTTTCTACTGAGTCTTGACTGCTTCTGTATCTATCTTTCAGTTCCTCTGAACTTAGATGTTCGGCTAAGTAAGCTTTCTTGGGCATTTTATCTCATTGTTTTTATTTACTCTATTATAACAGGATTTAAGAGCAAACGCTAAGTCTGCCAAAGGAAGCGTCAAAAGCGCAAAATCTGCGAGATTAGTTTTGGAAACGCTAATCTCAGCGAAGCCGATTGGCTTAGTTCATATCGCTCTCATCGTCCAGTCTAGCTCTAGCACAGATGATCCCCTGTCTGGAAGCAGTAAGGATTGTTTTGTAATTCACTCGATCCCAAACGTCACCGAAACGACCGCGGTAATATCTTTGTCGATCGAGGAAGTGTCGTAAATTCCCGAATCGCTCACGTCGGTGGAATTGCGCGAGGTGATCTGAAAAACTCCCGTTGTCGCATCGCGCACCCTTCCCACCCGACTGCCAGTACTACTGGCGATCGCCTCGGCTCTCGCTCTCGCATCCTTGGTCGCCGCAGCCACCATTTCCACCCGCAGCTTATCGAGTTGGGTGTAAAGGTATTGGGGGGGTTCAGAGACGAGGCTAATTCCCTCCTCGATCAATTCCGTTACCTGCCTAGAAAGTTCCGTGTAACGGGCCACATCCCCCGCTCGGATCTCGAAGCGTTGGCTGAGGCGATAGGCAAGAATTTGCCCGGTTTCCTGGCCGTTAGCTGTTACTTCGGGAATCGCCATCGTCTCGATCGCGTTGGTGGTGATTGCGTCGTCAGGAACTTGTTTTTCTTTGAGATAAGCTCGTATCCGCTCGGTTTGTCGAATCAGATCGCGGTAGGCTTCGCGGGCGGTGGGTTGTTGACTGGAAACCGATAAACGCCAGAGAAGATAATCGGATGTAATCGCCCTTTTTGCCGAACCGGTCACGACAAAAACATCGCTGGCCCGTTTCACCGCCAAGATCGAGCGCGCCGCTATCCAGGAACTCACAACGAGGGCGATCGATAGCACCGACAAACCCGCGAATAGCTGCGGGAAACGTCGGAATATAGAACTGTCTTTCATCGTCACTCCTCCTCAAAATTCGACGTTTCTATCCTATGCTAGTAGCGAGCGAGTTGAAATTATTATTTACAAAAATAAATTTTTCTTGCGTCAGGTTGATGCGTTTTTACAGATCGACTATCTTGTCCATAAATCACCTAAAAAGAGGCTTTATGCCTCATTTTTGCAACACTCCCCAAGATATCTGAGATTGTGGTCGCTTTCGCTCAAAACTTGACTGGATAAGCTTTCCTCTGATTCTTCTCTATTTGAGGGACATTTTAAAACTGCGATCACGGAAATCTCCTTGAGAATAGCAATTCTAAATTTGCCCTGTAGCAAGGCTTTTGGGGGTTAGTTCGCATAATACGGGATAAAATTCAATGGGATTGCGAATTTCATTTCACGAGTCTTCAGGCTTTTGA
>NZ_JADEXI010000710.1:0-2147 GCF_015207185.1 Microcystis sp. LEGE 08355
CTCTGTAGCCATGTTTTTGCTGGTTTTCTGCCCCGAAACAAGCTATAATGGTCTAAAGGTCAAATTTGAAAATTTTTGCCTCAAACCCTATCTGCGTAAGAACTTCAGGATTTTGTGTCCAGTAGTTCATTAGTATTGTATTGCTGTAACTCAGGCTCTGTAAGACTTTTAGCCATAGCTAGTATGTTTATACGGGGTAAGTTCAGTTATACTAAATCCGTTGAGTAACGCACAGAAAACGGGTTTCTCGGAGAAACCCGTTTTCTACTCATGCAAAAGGCAAAAGGGAGAATCGATAATCAGTTTTTAATAACCAGATTTAGTGTAATTTGGATAGTCAACAGCTTACCCACGACTATAAAATTAGCATCCATCTGGCGGGGGGTATTACCCTAGTTAATACCCCCTATTTTTGGTCAGGTATAGTGTTAAGCTTCTCCTGTGATTGATAAACCCTCTACCCAAACGTAGGGACAAACACCACTGGGAGTAATAACTGCTTCCGGTTCCAGATAAACAATCGATTTCAGCAGTGTTAAAATATCCCCGGCTACGGTAGCGGAATCGATGCTAACGCGCTCGTTTTTGTTCACTAACCAACCATCAAAGGGCAAAGAGAAGGAACCTTGTAGAGAATTAACTCCTGCATGAAGTGCCTGTAAACTATCAATTAAAACCACATTTTCTGCTGTTTCCAAAGAATAGCTCTTTGGTTGATTAGCACTAGCAAAAACGTGATAAAAATGGGGACTAACCGTTACTTTTGCCCCAATGTTACCGTTGCCAGTCGGTTCCGTATTCATCCGTTTAGCGGTAATCGTGCTATGGAGAAAATTACTCAAAATCCCCTCTTTAATTAATTCCACACGACGGGTGGGAGTGCCTTCACTATCAAAAGTTTCTGCGGCAACATTAGCCGGATGGAGGGAATCATCGCACAAATTTAAGGCCGTAGCGGCGATTTGTGTCCCTAGGGATTCAGGAGTAGAAAGACTCTGTTTATCAAGGACATTTTGGGCATTAAACAGATTAGAAAATGCTCCCATTAGACTCAAAAAGGCGCGGGGGGCAAAAACCACTAAATATTTACCCGTGGTAATCGGTTGATAGTCCAGATGGCTAACAGTTTTGCTAATCGCTTCCTCGATGCAACCATCGATATCTAATTTTTCCAGGCCCGGACTCACCCGAAAAGCACCGGCGCTACGGGGTTTTTTGCCTTCCTGTTCGGTTTTGGTGTATAAATACACGCTGGCATAACTACGCGCTTCCTGACGCATTGCCCCGTCGCTATTGAGATAAAAACGTCTGACCTGCTGTTGTCCCAAACCGTTATAGGGAACACTGGCAATAGCTGGATGGGCCGCTAGTAAGGATTTTTCGGCGGCTAATAACTTATCGATGAGAGTGGATACCGGTGCTTGATTATACATTTCGCTGGCCACTTCTGTGGTAGGTGCGGTGGCAGCGGGACTAAAATCGGGGACATTTTCCTTAACGCCAAAAAAGCTGGCTTCCTGGGCGGTTTTTAGGGCTAATTGCAGTCCCACCGGGTCCACATCGGTGGTGGAGGTGACACCGACTTGATTATCCCGATTCCAGACGCGAACGATAACGCTGGAACGATTGGAAGCTTGTACCTGTTTCGGTTCCCCTTGAAACACATCCACATCGGTTTCATCCACAGAGGAACCATAGATGTCGTATTTAGCAATTCCTAAAGCTTGGGCGCTAGAATTAGCGATTTGGGCGATATCTTCAACTTTTGGCATAGATTTTTTTTGGTGTTGGAGGATTTTTCAGTTATCAGTAAACAGTAATCAGTAATCAGTGAAAAGAAAGCTCAGAACTTGCCACTTAACAGTGTCCACTGAAAACTCAAATCTGATAACTGATAGCGGTCAGCCGTAAGCTGGATAAGTAGGGAGGCACAATTATTTGTAGGATGGGTTAGCGGTAGCGTAAACCATGCGGGCGTTGGGTTTCATGCTTCAACCCAACCTACGTTCTGAAAACTGATAACTGAAAACTGATAACTGATAACTGATAACTGATAACTGAAGAGAGATTGGGCCAGGTGGTGACAATAAAGACAATAACGGCAGCCGTGGCCAGCATAGCTTTGGCAACGTGACCGATAACCGTGC
>NZ_JADEXI010000711.1:0-2144 GCF_015207185.1 Microcystis sp. LEGE 08355
ATATCACCATAAGTAAGGGAGAATCGAAAGATAGTTAAATACCTGACCCTACGCTCACACTTTTACCGTTGCGAGATAGAAAATAAAAACCGCTCGTAAGCTCGATTAATCTTTTGCATAATTTTAATCGCCATGACGGAAGAATTGTGATCGGGGTGATACTGACGAGCAAGCTGATAATATCTTTGTTTAACTTCTGAAAAAATGGCACTCTTAGAAACTTATAAAACCTCCCACCAATCCTCAGAATCGGAGGGCAATATTTCTAATTCTCCTAACATTTCCGACCATATTTTTACCTTATCTCCATAACTACCTGTAATTAAAAATTGACCGTCAGGACTAAATTTTAAGGGAGCAGTTCCCCGTAAAACTTTAATTAATTCTCCTGTTTGTCCTTGCCAAATTTTAATTTCTGTTCGGGAAGCACTAGCAATTAGATGGCGATGAGGATTAATAGCAATACTGATAATTGCCTGCTCGTGTGCCTGCCAACTTCTAATAATTTTTCCTGTCTTTATATCCCAGATTTTAATCGTTTTATCACTACCACCACTAATTAGATATTGACCATCATTACTAAAAGCTAAACTGTTAACGGCTGCCCTGTCACCGATAAAAGTTTGATAAGCATAACTATGATCAAATCGCCATAATTTAATAGTTTTATCATCACTACCACTAGCAATAATTTGGCTATCGGGACTAATAGCACAGGTATTAACTGCCTCCTCATGACCGATTAAAGTTCTCTTTAATTCTCCTGTATAATAACCCCAGATTCGCAGAGTTTTGTCGTTACTAGCACTAACAATAAATCTTTCATTGGCAGCAAAAGCTAATTGTAAAATTACACCATCGTGGCTATCGGGAGCATTGACACGAGCGAAAAAACTACTTTTATACTGCTTAGTGTCTAATTGCCACTGACTAATTCTGCCATCCAATCCACCGGCAATGATCGATTTACCGTTAGGACTTATAGCCAGAGTTTGGAGCGGTTCATTAACTCCCACAAAGGAATAAATTAATTTACCCGTTTCTCGCTGCCAAAGTTTTATGGTTTGATCTTCTCCCGCACTAGCGATAATTTTACCATCAGAGCTAATATCGATCGCCCCAATATTTGCCTGATGACCTTTAAGGGTTTGGAAACACTGCCAAGATAAACGCTCTGGAATAGTAATTTCTGTAGAATTTAACTGTTGATTTTCCTGAACAGATACTTCTTCTAACAGTCCCTGTAGTTCTGCCTCTAGATTTTTATATTTTCCCGTAACTTCTTGCCAAAATAAAGCTTCTTCGTACTCTCTAGTAATGCGATCAAAAAATTCTAGATTCCTATAAAAATTATCGTCGGAGTAGGTGGGAGATAACATTTTCATCAGTCCGTAGATTCCTAACCCGACTAGGCCACCAGCGATCGCCATAGAACCGACACCAACACCGAAAGCTGTACCTTTAACTGCGACTCCCACACCCCCAAAGGTAGAGTAGATACCGATTCCGCCAAGGCTTCCTGTCCCCAAAGCTAACCCCACGGTGCGATCCTTTGTTTCTAGTCCTTGCAGACTGGCATAAATTGCCGAACTTGTCAGGATGCCAATCCCCGTCATTCCCACTAAACCGACGCTTATACCGCCAAATCCGCCGACTAAGCCAATATTTCCCAGACAAGCAGATAAATTGGCTCCTGTGACTCCACCGACAGCAGGAATAACAAAATCGAGCTTTTTAGCCATATTTTTCGGCAATAATCAAGTTAGTCATCGGGTTTCTCCTATAGAGTGTAGCCTAGTTTGTTATCGACGACTGACTCCCCAAAGTGGTAGTTTTCCCTCCTGCCCCCTGCCGACCGCCTCTTTCAAGTCAGTCCCGATGAAAAAATTTTCACCCCCACAGATGAAAGAGGTTTCTTTCCCTGCACCCCACACCCCACACCCTCTTTCCAGTCAGAGGCAATCAGGAAAAATGATAAGTATTTTATATATAAATACATTCAATACTTAAAAATATTTAAATTTACAATCGGTAATATTTATTTTTACTTAAGAATTTATTGAGAATAATTTTTATTTATTTACGAGATTGCAATACTTTCAGCGATTCTGGTATAATTTTGCATTATGCTATGACTGTCTCTT
>NZ_JADEXI010000712.1:0-2144 GCF_015207185.1 Microcystis sp. LEGE 08355
CACTTGATTAGATTAATCAAGCTGATTTTGTCCATTAATTACCAAGATGGTATCATGGTTATCCAGATTCTGACACGATGTCGGTGTCAATGGGGGTTCTGAGAAGATTTTCTGATTCCATCTGGCGGTTTTCACTCCCAAATGCTTATCAAAACATCGTCCCTTAGTAGCGAGGACTACATTCAGCTAAATTTTAACTATGGACAATTCAACGGATTTTAACTCCTTACGGGGATTAAGTGTTTTTTTGCTAGGAATGATGGGATCTGGCAAATCCACCCTGGGAGAGTTGCTTTCCCGACGGTTACAATATCGTTTTTTTGATACAGATATATTAATAGAAAGGGTCGCAGGAAAGAAAATCAGGGAAATTTTTGCCGACGAGGGAGAAGCGACTTTTCGGGAGTTAGAAACCCAAGTTTTAGCCGAATTATCCTCTCTGACTAAAACTGTGATTGCCACCGGGGGAGGGATGGTTTTAAAACCGATAAATTGGAGTTATCTTCGTCACGGTTTAATGATTTGGTTAGATGTTCCCCTAGAAGTTTTGGTTAAACGTTTAAAACAAGATACCTCTCGTCCCCTGCTTGAGTCCACTGATTTAGAAAGTAAACTAGAATTATTATTAGAACAAAGACGAAGACTTTATGCAGAAGCAGATCTTCGGATTGTTGTTTCTGACCTAGATACACCTGCTGATATCGTTGAGAAAATTTTAACAGCAATACCGACGGTGATTAAAGATTTTCATCCAGAAAGGAATAATAACTAATGATAGCAGCTTCAATTTTTGATTTACCCCAACTAATTCCCGACCGAGAAATTCTGGAAATTTTGGCCCAAAGTCAAGCTATTCGTCTGGAAAGAATTATTTCCACTGGTCAAACCACTCCCCGGGGTCAATGGTACGATCAATCTGAGTTTGAATGGGTGATTTTATTGCAGGGATTCGCTGAGATTAGTTATGAAGATGGCAGCCAAGTTAATCTGCAAGCGGGGGATTATCTGCTGATTCCTCCTCACCAAAAACATCGCGTCGAATTTACTAGCAATAATCCTCCCTGTATTTGGTTAGCTATCCATTATCGCTAGTAAAATATAGTTTCTGACTATTGCCAGCGATCAAATAAATCGGTTAAAACGATATTAGAAAACAAAAAACCTTCGGGGTCGCTTAATCTTACCCTGCTATCCCCCTCAATTATTACTAGATTGCGCTGTTTATGCGGCTCTAAGACCTCTAAAACTGCTTTTTTGATTTCCGAACCAAAATTAGCTTCAATTGCGGGTAAACTCACCCCTTCTGCTAACCTTAACCCTAGCATTAAGGTTTCGAGAAGATCATCAATCAAGCTATTTTTCTCCACGTCAATCTGACAGCCTTCTTTTACCCAAGCGAAATAGTCGCGACTTTTGCGCGGACGGGTAAAACGTTGTTGATGAAGATAACTAGCAGCCCCCATACCAAAGCCGTAATAGGGACGATTTTCCCAGTAAACTCGATTATGTCGGCATTGATAACCCGGTTTAGCATAGTTAGAAATCTCGTAATGTTGATAACCGGCTAAAGCTAGTTTTTCACCGGCTAAAACATACATTTTCGCCGTGGTTTCATCATCGGGTAAGGGTTTTTTTCCCGGTTGATACTGTTTACCGAAAGGAGTAACCGCTTCTAAGACCAAATCGTAACAGGAAAGATGGGCCGGTTGCAGTTTGATCGCTTTTTCTAGGGAATTTTCCCAATCTGTCAGGGTTTGTTGTGGCAATCCTGAAATCAAATCCAAACTATAGTTAACTATTCCCAATCCCTGAATTAATTCCACTGCCTGATAGATATCCTTAACAGTATGCGATCGACCGGAAACCTGTAATAATGGTTCTTGAAAAGCCTGTACTCCTAAACTAACCCGATTGACTCCTGCGCTAAGATAACCCTGTAATTGTTCTAAACTAAAGGTAGCCGGATCAATCTCCATAGAAATCTCTATATCGGCCGCAAAATCAAACTTTTTGGCTAAAGTATCCAGAATTGCCCCTAATAATTCCACCGGTAACAGGGAAGGAGTCCCCCCCCCAAAAAAAATTGTTTCTAGGGGTTTCCCCGTCCCCTGACTAAGGCTAATTTCTTCTTGTAATATTTCCAC